>JALGTY010000062.1 GCA_029821145.1 Candidatus Zipacnadia bacterium | reverse complement strand
GCACGCGCGCAGCACCCGTCCGCCGTCGAGTGGAAATGCCGGCACCATGTTGAAACCGGCCAGCCACAGGTTGAGCATGCCGTTGAACTGAAAGACTCCGGCCCAGATCTGTGCCACTGAAGTTTGCCCAACAACCCACCCGATCCCGTATGAAGCGCCGGCCACCGCCACGCTAGTCAGAGGCCCAATGATCGCAATCCACAACTCCGAGAGTGCGGTTTTCGGCTCGCCCTCGCTCTGCGCCACACCGCCGAAAATGAACAGCGTTATCCGCGAAACTCCCAGCCCGTATCGCCGTGCGACCAGCGAGTGTGAAACCTCGTGCACCAGCACCGACACGAAGAGCAGTATAGTGGCGGCAAGTGCGGCGGTCCAATGCTGCCACACACGCGCTTGTGGGAAGCCTTCCGGGAAATGGCCGCTGCCCAGGCTTGCCAGGAAGATCCCAAAAATGATGAGCCACGATGAGTTTATCTCGATAGCGATACCGGCGACGGTACCGATGCGCCAGCCCCGCAACATGCGCTCTCCCTTTACCTACTCAAATAGTGTCGAGCTTGTCGCCAACGCGCCACAGCCGCTATGACGACGATGCGAAGCCCGACCCACGCGACAATAGTGAGTTTCACAGTATGCTTCGACACAATATGACGACAGGCCTGCCTGTATTGTTCTCTGTGTGCGCCTGTGCTATACTCCGCCTGATGGCACCACTAGCAAACACAGCGTCTGGTCGTTGGTACATGATACCAGTAATCGTGCTGGTCGTGGGCCTCATTTGTGCGAGTGGGTGCGGGCCCCGCTACCCCGCCGGCAGCATTGATGATCTATTCGTCACCAATAAGCGCTACAATATTGATAAGGACAAAGGGATCGTCCGCGTCTTTGCGCAGGTTGAGAATACCGGCGAAGGGCTGATCAGGCAAGTCAAGATGGAGGCCGTCTTGCTCAGCGCCGATGGTGACAAGCGTGGCACCAATAATGTGGTCCTGAAAGACATCAAGCCGGGTGAGAAGCGCAATTTTTCGATCGCCGTCACCAGTCACAGTCGGAGCCACAAGGTAAAGATCGTAGCCAAGGAAGTGGAGAAGTAGAAATGCACCGGCCTCCGCACACGAGGAACTAAGTCCAAAGCAAGAGGTCGGGCCCGCTCTATGAAGAATATACCTGTCGGTGACTGTCGCCGACGGGTCTTTTGTCGCACCTGACACATGATTGCAGGGGTGCGATCTGGGCAAATGTCGAGGTACGCTTGATGGCAGATGAATTGACGGCGGCCGTAGTCGGAGCTTCCGGAATCGGCAAGCATCACGCCAAGTGGCTTAGTAATCTGGGCTGCGAGGTGGTGGCATTTGTCGGAACCACTCCGGATTCAGTCCAGGCTACCGGCGAAATGTTGCGTAACGACCTCGGCATTGATGCCGTCGGCTATATAGATGTAGGCGATATGCTCAAAGAGGCCGAGCCAGCGATAGTCAACATCTGCAGCCCCCCGGAGTTTCACTACATGCACTTCATGGCGGCTGCTCCCAGAAATTGCCACATCATGTGCGAGAAGCCGCTGACCTGGGACGAAGACAAGAGCCTCGACCAGCTTTTGCTCGAAGCGCGCGAGATGGCTGAATATCGCGGCACTGACATAGTCCATGCTATCAACACTCAGTACGCCGCAGCTCCGGCCGCATACTACGCGCTCTGCGAGCAGATTGGTCTCGATGCCGGTCCCCCTGAGAAGTTCTTCATGCAGATGGACTCGCGAAATGCCAACAAGATATACGACCGCGTTTGGGTGGACCTGGCGAGCCATCCGCTGAGCGTCCTGATGGCCTTTTGCGGCAATGGGCGGATAGTGCCCGGCAGCGAGGGTATTGTTATCAGCGAGAAAGAGGTCGTGGCGCGGTTCTTATATCAACCGGCTGAGGGGCCACCGTGCCAAGCTGAGATACTCGTGCGCGCCTGGTGTACCGAGAAGTTGGTCCGCAGATTCGGCATCAATGATCTGATCGCCGATTGCGAGGGCCGAAACGACGAAAACGGCGTATTCCACACCTACCTGACGCTCAACGGGCACGAGGCCGAGAGCGACGACTTCATGTATGTCTCGCTGAGCCGCTTCGTGGCGGCGATACGCAAACAGGCGTCCGGACCGCTGGCAGATATTGCGGATGGGTACGCAAATCAGAAGATGCAATTCGCCTTGCTCAAATCGGCAAGGAGAGAATAGACCAACTTGTTAGTGCAAACATTCGGAGGTGCAGTTTGATGGAAGAGTCCGCGTCGTACAATCCCAGAGAAGTAGCCGTGCAGCAATTGGTAGATGCCGCAAGCCGTATTGATGTGTCTGATTCAATCGTAGAGAAGTTGAAGCATCCCAAGCGCATCCTGCAAGTAAGCATCCCCACCAGGATGGATGATGACAGCTTCCAGGTGTTCACCGGCTATCGGGTCCAGCACAACACGGAGCGTGGCCCGGCCAAGGGCGGCATCCGCTACCATCCGCAGGTCACGATGGATGAGGTTGTGGCTCTGGCAATGTGGATGACCTGGAAGTGCGCAGTGGTCAACATTCCCTACGGCGGTGCCAAGGGCGGCGTCATCTGCAATCCCAAGGAGATGTCGCTGAGTGAGCTGGAGCGTATGACCCGGCGCCTCACTTCGGAATTGATAGGCTTCATCGGACCCGACATTGACATCCCCGCTCCCGACGTCTATACGAATCCGCAAGTGATGGCATGGATCGTTGACACATATAGCATGAACAAAGGCTATCTTATCCCTGCCGTCGTAACCGGCAAGCCGGTGGAGATCGGTGGTTCGCTTGGCCGCAATGAGGCCACCGGCCGCGGCTGCGCATTTGTTAGCCGTGAAGCTCTCAAGACGCAGGGCATGGATATCAACGGCGCTACAGTCGCGGTTCAGGGCTTTGGCAACGCCGGCTCGGTGGCCGCAAAGGTGCTCGAGGAAATGGGTGCCAAGATCATAGCTGTGTCCGACTCCCGCGGCGGCATCTACTGTGAAGCCGGTCTGGATGTCGGAGCTGCCATCGAGCACAAAGCCGACACCGGCGCTGTATCAGGCTTAGAGGGATGCGACGAAATCACCAACGAAGAGTTGCTGGCACTGGAGTGCGACGTGCTTGTACCGGCCGCTCTGGAGAATGCCATCACCGCCGACAACGCCGACGCTGTCAATGCGAAAATCGTCGCCGAGGCCGCCAACGGGCCTACTACCCCGGAAGCTCAAGCCATACTCGACGACAAGGGCGTGTTTGTCGTTCCGGATATTCTGGCCAACGCCGGTGGCGTCACTGTTTCCTACTTCGAGTGGGTACAGGGCAGCCAGATGTTCTTCTGGACTGAGGATGAAGTCAATAGCCGCCTCGAAACCATTATGGTCAACTCCTACTACGGCGTGCGCGCTGAAGCGCAAAGAGGCAATTGGAACATGCGCGACGCCGCATTCAACGTCGCTGTGGGCAGAGTCGCCAAGGCCGTGGAACTGCGCGGGATCTACCCCTAGGGCGCTAACATTGTGATCGGAAGCCCTGCGCCTCCACGGGCCTGACGAATCCCTGCACCCGCGGACGCACGCACTCGCAACTCCAGGGGTGGGAGAGTTGCTTCGACTGGCAAGCGGATTTACGCTGGTCGAGATATTAGTGGTCATCGCCATCATCATCGTTCTGGCGGCGATACTGTTGCCTGTCTATGAGGTGGCGACCAAGCGAGCTGAATCGGCCTCCTGTCTGAGCAACATGCGCAACATTGGCATCGCGGCCAGGATATACGCCGATGATAACGATGAGGGGATAATACCCGCGCGGGTCCCTGGTGCCCCGCCCGGCTATTTCGGTATCGGCTGGGGACTACTGCTGCAGCCCTACATGCGCAGCGAGGCGATACTCGTCTGCACGTCTGATCCTGATCCCACCATCGCTGCCGACACCTACGGCGCAAAACGCAGCTATGGCATCAACTATGAGGTTACCATGGTCGGTGGCTACAACAATTCATCGCTGTGCCTCGCCGATATCAGCGACCCGACCCAGGTCATACTCTTCTTCGAGATCGCAAGCAACCTGCGGCGTCTCGGCATGTCATACAAAGACGACGGGCTGTCGGCCGTGGCTCCCAGGCACCGCGAGGGCAGCAACTATACCTTCGTGGATGCCCACGCCAAGTGGCTGCGCACCGAGCAGACCATCAGCCCCAATAACCTCTGGTCGCCGCAGTAGGGCCGCCTGGTCTCGACAGTTCACCTCTCGGTGAAGGCTTCCTCGATGATACTGCCCGTCCAGCCGGGTGGAATCGGCAGCCCCATCGCGTGTGCAACCGTCGGCGCGGTGTCGTGGATCGTGACCTCGCGGCTGACTTGTCGGCCAGCCTGTATCCCCGGCCCAGAAATAACCCAGGGTATTGTCATATCTTCCGGTATATCTTCTCCGTGGCTCTGCTCATGGCCCCCGTGGTCAGCCAGGACCACTATTACCGTCTCGCCGAAGACGCCGACCTCTCTTAGCGCCTCAATCACCATACCCACGGCGATATCGGCAGTTTCTATGGCCGCCACGTACTCATCCGACATCCAGTCGTGCGCGTGGCCGTCGGCGTCAACTTGGTTAAGGTGAACGAAAAAGAAATCCGGGTTTGCTTGCCGCACGATGCGCGCCGCTGACGTGCCTGCTGCAACATCGTCACTCAGGTAATGTGGGTCGAGATCAGATATATCCACCGTGCCTGGTCTGGGAATGGGCTCAAATGGCTGCCAGCCGAAGACCATCGCGGTTCTCAGGCCCTTTTCCTTGCACAGATCGAAAATCGTAGGCACCTTGTAGGCGTAGTTTTCGGGCCAGCTATTGGAGGTGATGCCATGTGTTTCGGGCTTCACGCCCCAGAAAAGGGAACAATGAGGTGGCAGGCTGACGCACGGCGAGACACTCTGTGCCTGCCAGGTGTACGCCCCATTTTGCCATAGCGCATCAATGTGAGGGGTGTCGGCCTCGGCCAGACCGTCCGGCCGGCAGCCGTCAATGACTATGACTATTCCCTTCTTTGCGAGGCCCACAAACGATGCTCCTTTAGGCATTCTCCGCAATCTTGTGCACGATCTCGGCCATGTCCTGCACATCTTTCTCGGTGAAGTGCTGGTTGACCCACAGGCACGCCATTTCATCGAGCGCCTTCTCAGCCTCCGGGCAATAGCCTGGCTGGTAGGGGACCTCGTGGTCGCTGCCATACTCCTGCGAGTCGAACGGGAACAGTGTGTCGCCATAGACTTGCTTGCGGCGTAGCGCCTCGTACATAAAGATGGGATAGCCGATATAGCCGGCGCTGCACGGCGCGCCCTCGGCTCTGACGGCCTCCGCGAAACGCTCGTTGCTCATCCCGAACTTCTCTTCGTCCATTCGCAGCGGGAACAGCCAGTAGGTATGCAGTCCGTCCGGCTGGGTTATCGGCGGCGTCAGGCCGGGGATGCCCTGCAGCCTCTCGGTTAGCAGGTCACCTGCCCAGTTATGCGCGGCGGTGATACGGTCGAGCTTGCGCAACTGCGCCAGGCCCACTGCCGCAGTCAGCTCGGTCATCCGGTAGCAGAAGCCGAACAGCGGGTAATCGCGGGCACCCCTGGCAGAGTAGTTGGGCCAGCCCTTATTGGCAAACAGGTGAATCCGCTTGCCGAGCTCATCATCATCGGTTATCGTCAGCCCGCCATCACCGGTGGTGATATGCTTGCTCTGCTGCAGCGAAAAGGCCCCGATGTGGCCGATGGTACCACACCGGCGGCCCTTGTGCATCGTACCGTAGGCTTGTGAGGTGTCCTCGATTACGTACAGGTCATGCTTGCCGGCGATCTCCATGATCGCGTCCATGTCACAGGGGTTGCCGAAGAGATGCACTGGGATGATGCCGACCGTGCGGTCAGTTATGCGCTCTTCGATGGAGGCGGGAGAGACGTTGTACGTGTCGGGGTCAATGTCGGCGAATACCGGGATGCAGTTCTGGCCCAGGATCGCGATTATCGTGCCCATGTCGGTGATCGGCGCGGTGATGAACTCATCGCATGGATTGGGGTTGATACCACCCACTGCAACATGCAAGGCAGATGTCCCCGAGGTGCTGGCCGTGCAGTGTTTTACCCCGTAGTGCTGAGCAAACTGAGCTTCGAACTGTGGCACCTTCTCGCCGCCGTAGAGGCAAAGCTGCCTCGATTCGATGACCTCGGTGACCAGTGCGAGTTCTTCTTCACCGATGTCCTTGCCGCTTGGGAACGGCTCGGTACGTAGTGGCGTGCCGCCATCAATTGCCAGCTTCATCCTGAGACCTCCTATTCTATCATTCGCAGGGGTTGGCCTGCGCTCCGATTGCACCGTCCCAAAGATAAACGAGCCGTTCGCATTACTTGCGACACGGCCCGCAGATGTCAACTTGGTTTGTAGTTCTTCTTACTCTGTCGCCTCACTGCTTGCTTGCAGAATGCGGTCAATTATCAGCAGCAGTTCATCAAAGCTAAAGGGCTTGGAGTGGTACCACGTGGCCCCTAACTGCCAGCCCCGGGCCTTCTCTGCGTCGCGGCTGTGCGCTGTGAGCACCAACACGGGGATATTGCATTTCTCCGGGTCCTGCTGCAGCATGCGCAGTACGTCCCAGCCGTTCAGCCGCGGCATGGTGATGTCGAGGATAATTAGATCGGGCGTTATCTCCTCAAGCCTCTCCAGTGCCTCGACGCCGTCATAGGCGGCATGAAACTCATAGCCCGATTCTGTCAGGTAGATCTCGGCGGATCTGACCAGATCCTTTTCGTCATCCACAAAAAGAATTGAGTATGCCATAGCTGCTCACCTTGGCGCTTCCAGGTTCGGGTTGTAGGCCCGCTAATCACACTTCTGTGCCCACATCATAACCGCGGCAGGGCTACTTGGTATCAGAAAACGTTCACTACGACTATACTATATTTCCCGCGCAGTGCCAAACTCCTTCTTTTTCTTGTGCAAAGCGTAGTTTTTGTTGTTTTACGTCATCCAGTGCTCACGGCGCCGGTCGCACACGAAGTTGCTTCCGCTCATCGCCTTGGCGTAGGCCTTCAACTCCGCCAGGACCGCAGCGATATGCCCAGGGTGGGTGATATCTTCCGCCTCGTTGGTCACCATCATGGCCGTGAGAGTGGTCAGTTCGAAGATATCGTACTCGCCGGCGCGGTTCAGAGCGCGGAAATGGCCGTCGCGAAAATGTTCTTCACGAAAAAAAAGCTCCTTGCCCTGCTCGAAGTTCTCAACCACCTCAGTGCCCACAATTCCAGCCGACGAAACGGCAGTGGTCAAGAAGAAGTCGTCGCCGCCAATGTGAGCGATGAACCAGTGCTCCGGTTGATGGCGCGCCACTGCCTGCTCGATCAACTCCTTCACCCACAAGATCATCTCATCGCCCTGCTGGTAGCCGTAGATATCGTTATAGGGCTTGAAATTATCCAGATCAAACTGGATTACGGCGAGCGTCCCGCGCTGGGGCAGCCGGGCGGCGATCTCGCGCTGCAGCGCCGGACTGCCCGGCAGACCGGTCAAAGGGTTCACCGCCGCGTAGGCATGGACTGTATCCAGTACCATGCGTGCCGTTGCCACGATGTTCTCCGCATCACATCCCGGGACATAGGCCTGCCCGCGACCGCTCGCAGCATTGTAGGCCGCCGGCTCATCCGACCCGCCGGCGACCACCACCGGCGTGTGCAGCAGACCACTCTCAGCGATGAAAGTGTCCAGTGCCCGGGCAATGTCGCTTCCGGCGTCAACGCGCAGCACCACCACGTCAGCAGGCGGCTCATCCGCCACGCACAAGCCCTGCGTCGCGCAGACTGCCGAAAAGCGCGCTTGCCAATCGGGGCCAAAGTTGTGCAAATACACCCGTCTGCTGAGCATCGAGCACTACTCCGGTTGACAGGATGCCAGTACCGACAGTAAGATATACCAAGGTATTGGAGGCAGCTTTGCGATGCAGTTCTTACTTCCCTTTGTCGGCGTATTGGGCCTGGGCGGTGTCCTCGGCTACGGCGCTGCGACATTTCTCAAGACCGTTACCAAGCTGGTCGGCTGCATCATCGGTATTGTATTCATATTGATGCAACTGCTGGCTTACTACGGTTTCGCCGAATGGCACTGGGATGTGCTGGGACATGCCGCCGGCCCTGCCTCGGCGGCCGCCAAATCGGGCTTGCCGGTGCTGTGGAAGATCCTCACCTATAATCTGCCCTTCACCGGCGGCTTCGGTGCTGGCTTCTGGTACGGCTGGAAACATTAGGCCCGCTGCCAGATTCCGCTCTCGTAACCTCTCAGACCTTCACCTCTTTGCCGCGCTCGGAGGACTTGTAGATGCCGTCCAGGATGCGCTGCGTTATCAGCGCCTGCTCCCCCGGCACCGGCGACGGCTTACCCTTGCGGATTGCCTCGGCGAATTGCCGGATCTCCTCGTGGTGGGAAGCGATGCCCCGGTCCGGGCTGACCTGCACGGTGGTATCCGTCAGCATACCGGCCTCCTCGCGCACCAGCGTCGGCGGATTGTTCTGGATTCCGCCCTTAGTGCCTGCCAGAAACACGCCGTTGTTGGGCTGGGTTGAGTTTATCGCCCAGGAGGTCTCCAGCGTCAGCGAGGCGCCGTTTGCGAAGCGGATGAATCCGACCGCCAGCTCGTCAGGGACGGTGAATTTCTTGGGATTGTGCGTCATGAGCGAGGGCTTGTTGGATATCTCCAGGTAGATGTTTGCTGACACGCTCACCGGCTCGGGGTGGCCCATCAGCCACATGCAAAGGTCGAGGATGTGAACTGCCAGATCGTAGGCAGGGCCGCCGGCGGAAAGCTCCTTGGAGATGAAGGTGCCCCAGGCCGGCACTCCGCGCGGGCGCAGATACGATGCGCGCCCCCAGTAGATGTCGCCCACCAGGCCCTCGTCAACCCAGCGCTTCATGATCAGCGCGTCTTCGCCGAAACGCATGCTTTGGGCCACCATCAACAGCTTCCGTGCCTGCTTGCCCGCCGCGATCATCTGCTTGGCGTTAGCCACAGAAGTCGTTATCGGCTTTTCGACGATGACGTGACAGCCCCTCTTAAAGGCGGCCATGGTTGGGGCCTTGTGCACGCAGTTGGGGGTGCAGACGTCAACGATGTCCATTTCAACTTCTCTCAGCATCTTGTTGTAGTCGGTGTACAGGCGGTCCTTGGGGATACCGGCCAGCTCGCCGCCCGCCGCCAGGGCCTGCTTGCGGATATCGGCGGCCGCCACGATCTCGGCGTCTTCGACATTCTGCCAGCCGGGTATGTGGCAGCCCTGCGCGATGCCGCCCACGCCTACAATACCGACCCTGAGTTTCTTAGCCATTAGTAAAGCCTCCCTGAATTTGCTTGTTCCAACGTAGCAATAAAGCCGTTAATCGTCTGTATCCCTAAGTCCCGACCAGTATTTCGTCATCGGGATCAAAAGCCGGATTTACCACTATCAATGCCTTGAAATCGCCCCAGCCGCGATGCGTGACGCCGGCGGGGATGTAGATCGCCGTGCCCGGCCGGACCTGGTGCGTCTCGCCGTCAAGCTCCATGTACCCTTCGCCCTCGATGGTGTAGTACATCTCATCGGCGATCTCGTGGAAGTGCGCGGCGCCGTGCGTAATGTGTGTCACGTGCGCACTCATCGCGGCTCCGTCGTCGCCGGTGATGATGCGAGTGCTTTGCCCGCAGGGGCAGGGCACGGCCTCAACCTCATCGTAGTGCCGCACTACCGGCTTGCGTTTGGCGGTGCTCACAGCTTCCTCCTCAGCGCCTGCATGTTTCGTCCTTGGCGTATTCTCCGGGGGACGGGCAATACCTCCAAGATGCGCCGGCTTTTCCCGGGCGGCTCAGTAGCGATGGTGCCGTGAGCGCTTTGCCCGCCACGGCTCATGGAAATCCCAGAGCTTACGGTGCAGCTCGGCGGCCAGGTCCGACTCCTCACTCATGATGTTGCTTTTCTCGAGCGGGTCCTCGGGCAGGAAGTACAGTTCGTTGGCCTGCTCCCCACGGTTACTAATGAACTTGTAGCCGTCGGCCGTTACCACGCCGGCGCGGTAGTTGTAAGCACCCAGGAAGAGATGTTGAGCCGCCTCCACGCCTTCGCCTCTAGCGGCCGGTAGAAGACTGAGCCGTTGCATTTGATCCGGAATCTGCACTCCCGCCGCCTCCAGCAGCGTCTCCGGCAGGTCCACATTGCTAACCAGGTCGTCGTACTTGCTGCCGGCAGGTATCTCTCCCGGCCAGCGCATCATCAATACCAGGTGCGCCAGTTCCTCATAGATCGGATAACCGAACTTGCGTATCGTGCCATGCTCCCCAAGCGGCATCCCGTGGTCCGAGACGATCACAACCAGAGTGTTCTCGGTCAGGCCCAACTCGTCCAGTTGATCCAGCAGCTTGCCGAACCAATAGTCGGTCTCGGTGATGGCGGCATTGTACAGGGCGTGGACGTGCTCCATGTCTCCGGGCCGCGTCCAGCTCATGTCCGGCCCCATCGGCATCGGTATGTAGCGGCCCTCAAAGCCACGGCGTGGCTCGTACATGCTTGCGAAAGGCTCAGGCGTGTCCCACGGCTCATGGGGGTTGAAGCTGTCCACCCATAGGAAGAAGTCTTCGTTGCAGTGCTCGCCCAGCCACTGCGCAACTTCCTCGACCATCACCTGCGGCAGGTACTTGCCATATTTCTCGTGGGAAAGCGCCCGGTTGGTCTTTGTCTTCGGGTAAAAGAGGTATTCATTTTCTGGAAAGCCGGGTGGGAAGAAAGCCTCCGAGGCATCCATCAACGGCTGGCCATCCATTGGGGGCAGGCACTTGCCCATCGGATAATGCACAAAGTGCTTAAACCCCCGCTCCATGTTGGCCCCGGCATTGAAAGGAGTATCGGAGAAGGCAGCGGTCAGATAGCCGGCATCGGCAAACAGCTCGGCGATATGCAGATCATCCGGCTCCAGCGCCTGCCACGGGCGGTTGGTGAAGGTGTAGATGCCGGCAACCATCGCCGTGCGCGCCGGGATCGTATTGGGACATTCGGCATACGCACGAGTGAACAGGCAGCCCTCTGCGGCGAAGCGGTCGAGATTGGGCGTCTGCACAACAGTAGGGCCGTATGCGCCGACCTTGTCGGGCCGCACGGTGTCGAGGCAGATAACCAGGACGTTCATTGTGATATTGCGACCTTTCGAAAGAATAGGCCGCAGTACCTACCTGCAGCCCCAACATTTCAAACAGCGTGTTGCCAACAGCGGGTGGTCTCAGTCCACAATAATATACCTTGGTGTCACGTCAATTCAAATCAAGATTATTCCGCTTGGCTACGCCACATATAGACAATACGCTTGCAGGAAGCGCAGGAGACTATGGTGAAATGAATAGCGACAAGCATCCACCGCGTGTGCGCGGCAAGGAAAGTGACCTCAAATGGGCAGTAGCTCTGACAAGGTAACCATCAAGATTCCCCGGCCGCTTTATGACAAGCTGAGCCAGGTCATCGAGGGCGCCGGTTACAATTCGGTCACCGATTTTGTGGTGTATGTGTTGCGCGACATCGCTTCGACCCACGCGCTTTCCGAGACCGAGCCCTATACCGAAGCGGAACTCATCAAGGTGAAGGAGCGCCTGCGCAGCCTCGGCTACCTGTAGTCCTACTGCTTCTCGTAGCTGATCACCATCTGCAGGTCGTGCACCACGGCTTCGTGTTTTGCCCCTGCCGCAAGCGCCATTTCGACGCTGTTTTCGCCCTGCTTGACCAGCTCGGGAGCGGCCGCAAACTCCAGCCAGCCATCCGCGATTGCGCCGCCCGCCAGTGCCTCACCGTTGAACTTGACTAGCATATCATCCGCGCCAGCCAGGCCGGTGACCTGCAGCCGCAAGATGATCTCCGGGACGATGCCCTGGTCCTTGCCCCACAGCACATCGTCACCGACTGCGATGCTGGTAGCCTGCTCGTCGCCGGCTTGCAGGGACACGGGGTGTTGTGGGTCCAGCGTCGGGACCAACAGGAAGCGTTCGCCGTCTAACAGGTAATTATTCGCGTGTTGGATGCCGCGGTAATTCACGTAGTAGTGCTTGGCCAAACCGCGTAGAGTCTGTGGCTCGCCGAGCTCGGACCACAGCGGATGGCGCGGGTTAAAGACGTTGAAGATGTAAACCCCATCCGCCCCGGAGTTGTGTACGTTCATCGCCCGCGCCCGATAGGCCTCGAGCACGTTACGCGCCTTGCCGGCCTCTCCCTTGACGCGCGAGTCGCTCAGACACGGATAGACTGGCACACCGTACTTGTGACCCAGTTCGACGGTGTCTTGCCAGGGCGAAAGCTTCATGTAGCCGGTCGGGATCAGGATGTCGAATAGTCCTTCCTCAAGCCAGAGCTGCAGGTCAATGCCGACGGCCCGGCAATACCCGACCGCGTCAGGCACGCGCACAGCAATCAGGATCGGCCTGCCGCGCTCCTGGCCCACCTGATCACACATCGCCCGCACGCGTTGGAGCAGTTCCGTCATCAGCCCGCGATCTTCGTCACTCGCCTCTCCGCTAAATGCAGGACCCTTGAAGAAACACAGATGGCGGAAAAAGTCCAGCTCGATGCCGTCAACATCGTAGCGCTTGCAGACGTCCTCGATGATGGCAAAGGCCTTGTCCCGCACTTCCTGGTGGCCGAAATCGGCGGAGGTCCACGTGCGACACCTGGGCTCGTTGTCCTCAGTGCCAATCAGATACTCCGGATGGTCCAGCTTCCACTGCGGCCTCATTTTGGGGTTACTGTAGTCATGCGTGTCGTTCATCCGCATGGACCAGAATATCTCGATGCCATTTTGCCGGCAGAAATCAATCATGACCTCCAGATTGTCGGTGCCTTGCGCAATGAACCTGGCAGCCATCGTCCCCTCAGGTGCATTGACTTCACACGCCCTGGAATTGTGGCTGAAATAGGCAAAGCTCTGGGTAGTTGAATAGAAGATGGTGTCCACGTGGGTGCCCAGCAGCGGGGTAGTGCGCAGGTCGAGGAATTCCTGCCGGGTTGTCGGCTTCCATGAATCATCGCCATCATTGTTGAAGATGATGCGCCGGGTCCGAGAAGCGGCTTGCTTGCGCAATTCCTTCATCTCTTCACACCTCGCTGGGGTTGAAAAATGGGTTGCGACCATGAAGACCACTGCAAGCAGTACCAGTGCCCAACGCACAGTAAAGCCCTGCACCAAGGCCATTGTCACTGGCCCTCCTTGCGTATGCTTTACGCCTCCGCCCCGAACAGCATCAGGCGCCGGCCTACCTGCACGCCCAGCAGGTCAGCCTCGTCCGGTGAACGGGAGACCACGTGCGTGGCGACATCCCAGAACAATAGGCC
>JALGTY010000466.1 GCA_029821145.1 Candidatus Zipacnadia bacterium | reverse complement strand
CTGGGAGAAGGGATTATTGGATTGCTCGAAGAATCTCATATCAACTGCGAATCTATAGGGTAAATCTCCAACAGCGAAAAGACGGGAGATATGACAATGCTTGAGGCGGCATCCACTACGTTTGCGATCACACCCCGGGTGGGGGGACCGTCGGGAGGTCATACTGGCGCCCAAATTGAAAAGGTGCATGGACCGCTGAAGACTACAGTCACGCTTTTGCGGGATGGCGACACTCAGTTGTGTCTGGTGTTGAGCGATTTCTCCATGACGTCTCTTGATATCTCGCGCCTTGTGCGCGGGCGGGTGGCCGAGATTATCGGCGTGCCCGCCTCGCAGGTGCTCACGTTTACGTCACACAATCACAGCACGGCCATTCTGACCCGCCATCCGGTTGTGGGGTGCCAGCCGGAAACGACGGGCAAGCCGCCAGAGCAAGATGAGGCGGACTTGTTGCCTGTGGGCCGTGAACTCTTGGAGGAGACCTGTTGTGCGGCGCGGTCGCTCCCCCGCCGACTTGAGCCGGTCAGCGTTTGGTGGGCGCTTGGGCACGAAGACCGCATCAGTTACAACCGCAAAGGCCGACGAGCCGACGGGAGCACGTTCTTTATGCGTGAGGAGGACCGGGTCCGGTACGGACGAGATTTCCGCGGGGATATTGACACCGAAGCACCGGTCGTGTGCTTGCGGACGTTGGACGACCGCCCGCTTGCGCTTATCACCCAGTTCACTGCGCATCCCGTGACCAGTTACCACCCGGAACGTCCGGTTATCTACGGTGACTATCCGGCCGTGGCCTGCGAAGTGCTGGCGGAGCACTTCAAACAGTGGCAGCCGACGGTTAGTTTCCTCCAGGGATGTGCGGGAGATGTCAATTCCAAGGAGATGTTTGTGGGCGGCGTAAAGCGAGCGGAGATGTACGGGCGTTGGCTCGGGCAGACGTACGTTGAGGCGACCCAGCAACTGCAGCCCTCGCAGCACGGCGGGATGGACTACTCAGTGGACATTGCCAAGGTTCCGCTGGCGCGGCTACCGTCCGTGCGCGTTCTCGAGCGCGAGATTGCGGAGATTGAAGACTTCATTGCCCGAGCCAACTCGGGCGACGAAGACACGCTTTCATGCGTGGGACTGAACTTTCCCCGAGCGTTGACGCCGGCCTATCGCGCCAAGTTGGTAGAGTACATCCTGCCCTGGAGCCGGTGGGCACTGGACCTGCGTCGGCGGGGTCAAGCGGACCAGGTCCCGCGCTATCTTGAATTGGAGGTGTACACGATCCGTCTTGGCGACGTGGGGATAGTGGGTTTGCCCTGCGAGCCGTTTCAAGGGATCGGCCGGCAGATGCGAAAACGGTCGCCGCTGCCGCTGACCATCCCGTGCGGATACGCCAATGTCAGCCACGGCTACATTACCGACGGGCCCAACACCGGGGATCGTGAATTCATGAGCGCGATGTACCGCTACACGCGGTACTGGGCGCGGTTCAAAAAGCCCGGCGGCGATGTGCTGGCCCGGACCGCCGTGCGAAGGCTCAAGCGCATGTGGCGCGAGGCCCCCCTTGAGCCGCAGGCGTAACGCTGGAGATCCGGAGTCCTTAAACGCAGACGGCCTGACCGCCTGTGATTGATTTTTCTGGGACGAGAATGTCCCAACGTGAATACAAAGGAGATTCCGATGACCGGCTCACGTATTCAACAGATTGAAGACGCCGCACGTGAAATGCGGCTGATCCAGGCCGAGATGAGCAGAGCCTTTCCGTGCTATCTGGGATCGTCATTGTCGGCGACGGACATCCTGGCAACGCTGTACTTTTCGATAATGAACGTCAGCGCGGAGCGGCCTGACGATCCGGATCGGGATGTCCTGATAATGAGCAAGGGGCACGGCAGTCCGGCAATGTACGCGGCGCTGTGCCTTCGGGGCTTCATTCCGAAGGAGCCGCTGGTCAAGCACAGCACGGTGCACTCGCCGGTGTATTACCATCCGAATGCGATGCTGCCGGGAGTGGAGTTGTCGACCGGGTCGCTGGGGCACGGGTTGAGTTTTGGTCTGGGTGTGGCAATGGCCCAAAAGCAGGACGGTCGCGGCAGCCGATCGTTTGTGATTCTCGGTGACGGCGAGTTGAACGAAGGGGCAAACTGGGAGGCTATCCTGTCGGCGCCGGCGTTCAAGGTGGGTAATCTTGTAGCGATTGTTGACCGTAACAGCTGGCAGGCAAATGAACGGACGGAGGAATTGGTCCCACTTGAAGATCTGGAGGCAAAGTGGCGGGCGTTTGGTTGGCGGACGGCGGTGGTGGACGGGCATAATATCGGCCATTTACTCGACGTCCTTGCGCCGCCAGAGCCGCAGGATGTGCCCCTGGCGGTGATCGCCAGAACGGTTCGCAACAAGGGGATCTCATTTCTGGAGGATCGGCGGGAGACGTGGTTGTGGCAGCTCAGCGACGATGAGTATGAGCGGGCATGTTCGGAAATTCGGGAGGCCAGGCACTCCGCGTCGTCGCGCTGCCGGGCCGACGAAGCGATTT
>JALGTY010000465.1 GCA_029821145.1 Candidatus Zipacnadia bacterium | reverse complement strand
GTGCGTGTAGTGTCGGTCGTGGCCATGATTGCCCGGCAATTTGAGGCATTGCCCTCATTGCCGGTATCTCCGCCCTCGGCCGACAGCAGGTACATCTTGCGGCGGCCTTGCTGCGGAAAGAGGCCCGCGTATGCTTTGAAGGCATATCCCGGCTTCTTCAGGCTGCCATCGGCGTTCAATAGCCCGTTGCCGTCTGCCGGAATCCAGTAATCGCCCCGATAGCGGCATGCGTAGCGTACACCGGAGTACAGGTGCAGGTATATCAGCGCGGCCGCCGAGAAGGCCGCCCCATCCACGTTACCCAGTGTCGCGTTCCATTGTTGGTCTTCTTCGTCGGCTCCCTGGTTCTCTGATTTGAAAATCGCCGAGCTCCACTCGCCCAGGATGCTATGGGTTTTCCCACAGCCGGCAGCGTTCAGCGACTTTCGAATCTCCTTAGCCTGCAGAGCGAACACATACGGCCCCATGCGCTCGCGATTGTAGGAGTGCCAGGAGTAGAAGTCCAGTGGTGCTCCCGCCTCCTTGCATGCGCTGGCGAAGTATTCCGCAAAATCGGCCATGTTGTGGGTCGTATCGCCTTTGGCCCCCGGGCCTCCGATCTTGATGCGTGTGAACTCGTCCTCGAGCCTGTTTGCCACCTCGATGTACATCTGGATGAACTGCTCGCAGTCCGGGTCCTCCGTCAAATCCCAGAACATCCAGTGGTTCGGCTCATTCCAGATCTCCCACAACTTGACCCGGTCCTCATAGCGCTCCACGATGTTCCTGCAGACTCCGGCCACCGAGGAGAAACTGGGCGGGATGTCGTAATGGTCTCGGTCATTGTCCCAGCTTTCTCCCAGGCGGAACATCACATCGCAGCCCGCATCCTCTATCTCACTGATGACCGCGTCGGTGTCCGAAAACCTGTAGGGATCAACCGGCAAGACGCTGTGCGGGCCCCAGCCCCAGGGCCAGATGTTCGACAGGTCGCAGGGGCCGTAGTAGTCGTGCGTGCGCACCAGTGGAATGCCCATCTCCTGGTACTGGTCGGTGAAGGTATGGCCGGGCAGATGCTTCATGTGCCCCGGCCCCGCATTGACACCATTGAGCGGAAACACCCGCTTGCCGGTGTCACTGGCATTGACCGTAAAGTCCGCCGCCCAGGCCCCGGTTGCTACCAGCGCCACCACACCTAGCCACAGTATCCTCTTCATCATGCCGACCTCTGCTTGCCGGTTATACGCCCTTGCTATCGAACCTGACGGTGCGCGTATCCTGCTCGATGCCGGTGGCGACGGTGAGCGGGCCGTAGAGGTCGGGACGGCGTGTCTTGAGCCACCGCTTGCCGGTGTTGTGCTCGAGCAGGCTGCCATCCAGATCGGCGATGACCATGTCGTCGCCGGCCTTCCACGTCTCGGCAAGTATCCGCCCATACGGATCGAGTATCATCGCATTGCCGGTCCGGATCTCATTGTCGTCCACACCAACGCCATTGCTGAATATCAGGAAAATACCGTTGTCGTGGGCACGGGTCGGTAACCACCGCATCAGCCATCCCCGCCCCTTGGGGCCGCGCAGCTCCTCCTCGATGGCCTCCGGATCCCGGTCACGGTTCTGCCACTTGGCTTTGTCCACAAGCCCCATCGTGTGCGGGTCCGGAGAGTCGCATCCGCCGGTCTGGTGAGGGGCCAATAGTATCTCGGCACCATTGAGCGCGGTAATGCGCACATTCTCACCGAGGTTGTTGTCGTAGCAGGTCAGGACACCGGCGCGGCAGCCATGCGGAGTGTCAAATACGGTGAATTCCGAGCCCGATTCCATATATTCGCTTATGAATGTATGTAGCTTGCGATGGCGCTGCATTTCCCCGTTCGGCATGGCTACCACATAGGTGTTGTAGAGGGTGTCGTCAGCGGTTACTTCAACCAGCCCGGCTCCCACGGTCATGCCATATTGCGCCGCAAGTTCGCCGAGAGCCTGCGACGAGGGCCCATCAAAGACGGGTTCGGCCAGCGCCGCCAGTTGTTCACGCGACAGCTTGCGCAGGTGCCAGTAACCCGAAATGCAGCACTCCGGGAACACGATCAGCTCGACGCCCTGCGCTGCCGCCTGCTGTGTGAAACTGCGCACCTTTGCCATGTTCGCATCTTTGTCGCCCGGAGCGTGTTCGAGTTGAACTGCAGCCACACGAAGATCCTTCATCAGGCCTCAACCTCCAGGATTACTAGAGTGGCACGGCCCTTCTTGCCAGTCCTCCTGGACGACAGGCTTCCTAGCCTGTCGAGGCCTCTCCGAAGAGCAACGGCATGGACAGGCAACCTTCGGCAAGCTCAGGTCAGGTGGATGCCTGTCCTCCAGGATAGATTTTTTGGGGCGAACCGCCTCCAGCCCGGCCCGGCTCAGCGGGAGTAGTACGTGCTGGTTGGGATCCGGTATGTGTCCCCGGGGCCGATGTCGCTAATCCAGTACAGCCGCCTGCCATCGCCGTCAGCATCGGTAAAGACCTCGTCCAGATTGCCGTCCACTTGTTCCAGCGTAAACGTCTTGCCGGT
>JALGTY010000061.1 GCA_029821145.1 Candidatus Zipacnadia bacterium | reverse complement strand
GGTGAAGATGTTCGAGACCGGCCAGCCGCCGATTGACCCGGCAGTGACGCTGGAGATCGTGGCTTTCATCGTCGCCGCAATCGAAAGCCGCGAACAAGACGGCGCCTGGGTTGACCTGAATGTGTAGAAGCAAACGGCTAAAGAGGAAGGGCTAACACCTTGAAGGGGGACTTTTTGCAAAAAGTCCCCCTTCAAACTACCCCTCAAAAACTTCTAGAAGGGACAACCGGGCGTACCGGGTTTGCTCTTTACTTATCTTTCTGCCTGGCCCAGAATTCCTTGATGACGGCTGCAACCGCGTCGAAATCCTCACTGCCGGCCTGCTTGTTGAGGCAGTACGTAACACAGCCCTGTACCTTACCCTCGGCCACCAGTTCCAGAATCATGCGCACCTTCGTGGATATCAGCTCTGCGGTGGCCTCCTCGCCCCACCGGTGCTGGTACTCGCCGCGCGAGCCGGACGGCATCACGATCAGCGGCAGACTGAACTTATCTTCGCCGGTGCATATTGAGCTGAACTCGAAATCAAAAGGCCCCACAATTTCCTGCTGCCACGTATCGGCGTTGCTAAGGTCCGCGTCGGCCATCTGAATGCCTTTAATCCGCAGGTTGGAGAACTGAGCGCGCAGAGCGTAATGACTAACTCCCTTCTTATCGAAGACCCCGAGCGCCAGCTTGATCTCGTCCTTGCCTGCAACGGCCTCCGACAGGTCCACAGTTGCCTCCGCGTCATCCTGGCCGGCCGCGTCCTCCTCCCACAGTTGCCTCCGCGTCATCCTGGCCGGCCGCGTCCTCCTCCCAGACCACCTCATCATCCACCCGCAGTTGCATGACGTGGTAGCCTTCGGTAGGCCCCTGGTAGCTGTCGGCGTAGGCAAAGGTCGCCGACGCTTGCCCGGCCTCCGTGACTTTCGCCGTCTGGGTGATGAAGCCGTGGTCGCCTGCCTCTGATGGCTTGTCCGGGGGGTAAACGATAGTCACGTTAGCGGGCACCATATACTCATCATTGAGGAAGGTCAGCGCCCGTTCGATCTCGGCGCGGTCCTTGGGATATGCCGCGACTGCGCCATCAATGATGGGTGCGAGCTTTTCGACAAAATCGAGGCCGAACTGCCGGTAATACATCAGGGGGTAGAATCTCAACTCAGGGTTGATGGCCTTGCCCGCCTCGACCATCTGCCGGGTATATTCGGGGGTGAACCGCTCCGGCTTGTCGAAGTTGCCCCAGAAGTCGTCAATGACATAGCCGACTAAGTTGTCGTACTCCAGCGACAGCTTGGCAATCTCCTCGGCCCACTTCACATAATCAAGCTTGAATGGCTCCGAGTAAGGCATCTTACCATCTTGAAAGGCCGTCTCCGAGTGGGGCACGAGATAGGCCCACACCGTGATGTTGGCCTCCTGCGCCAATGGGAGAAAATCGTGCAGGTCGTCCCAGTCGTTGGGGCTGTGCCACATCAGCCACATGTACGTATTCGCGCCGAGTTCTTGGAGCCGCTGCACCATCAACTCGCAGTCAACGTGCTTGCGGTCACTGGCTAGCCGCAGCTCGGCGTCGTAGTCGCCGATATATGGTGTCTGAGCCGCAGCCCTTGCGGCTCCGACGAGAATCAAAACCCCAACGATAGCCAGCTTCAGTTTCATAATGCGCCTCCTGTTCGGCAGATTCCCACAAGGTTGCCTCAAGTCTTTCCTCTCTTGGACCTACTCGGTTCCATACGGCTCCCGGGGCGGCTCGTCGTCTGGCAGACCCACGACGTCCCAGAACTTCGTGCCGGTGAACGGCTCGGTGCGCAGGTCCGGTATCGCCAGCGGCTGTCCGCCAAGTTCGGCGGATCTGTTAGCGATGATGCCCGGCAAGCAGAACTCAATGGCCCGATAGACATCAATCGGTGCCGGGTCACCGTTGAGGATGGCCTTCGTGAAATGCCGGGCGGTCTGGATATCGGTGCCGCCGTGGCCGGCGCTGGTATCGGTGCCTCGGTAGGCCGGGCCGATATCTACTTTCTGCCAGCCGTCTATCTCTTCGTGTTCGCGGCCAAAGAAGCGGCAGTAGCCCTCATAGCTGAAGTACTCGCAGGCGCCCTCTGTGCCGAAGAGCCGGTAGCGATGCTCCGATGGCCGCCGCGTATTGAGCGTGACCAGTATCCGGATTAGGGCTCCCTTGGCGGTCTCAAACAGCGCGAACTGCCCATCCGAGCGCAGCGGGGCTTCAGTACAGCGCCACGGCCCGCTCCGGCAAGTGACTGAGACCACACGATCGTCGAGCACCTCCAGCAGCGGCCCGAGGTCATGGGTCAGGTACTGAATCGGCGGCTGGTCGGCGCGCCAGACCGGCTTGCAGTCGGTGCGGCCTTCGGCCTGGGCCTGGGCCGGCGTATAGCGCGTGCTGTCGGGAGCTTCGAGGGTCGCAGGCAGGTAGTGCAGGTACTCGGCTTCGGCCAGTGAAATCGGCCCCATGCGGTCTTCGACAACCCACTTGCGCCAGTAGCGGAGGTAGTCGAGGAAGCAGGAGTTCTCGCCCAGCATATAGGTCATGCCGGTACGCTGCACGGCGTCGCGGATATGGATCAGTTCTTGCTCGTAGAAGGCCCCAGGCACCTCGGAGAGCACATGGCAGCCGGCTTCCAGGGCCTTGACGGCAGCAGCCGCCTGCTGCCGACCGTTGCAGGCCAGCACCACCGCATCGGGCTTCAGCTCCAGCAGGTCGTCGAACTCATCGAGTATCTTGCCGCCGGTGGGCTCCAGCAGTTCGGCCCCGCGCTGCCGGCGCAACTCATACCAATCGCAGGCACCTATTACCTCGGCGTCCTCGAGTGACAGGAAGTTGCGCACGTGTGTGATGCCGCGACCGAGACCGAGGATTCCGACTTTCAGCTTGTCCATTCATGGTCCTCCTGATAGCAAAGGGGCCGACCGATTACTGGCGAACGAAGACTACCCGCTCTTCTATGCGCTTGACTATGGTCACCAGCCAGCCCGCCGCCATCCAGGCCTTTGCCTGTGCGTGCGCCGCAACGGGAGCGCTCTCATTGTCCCACCATTTCCTGCTCTTGCGGGCGGCAGGCTGTAGTTTGCTGCCCAATACCCTCTCAATTTGCCCGAACGTCATCGTAACTCTGCGCTTCTGCGACGGCAAATTCCTAAGATGCTCATACAGCGGATAATACTTGCTTTTCAAGCTTATCTCGACCGGCTCAGTTGGCCTGTCAGAAGCTATCACATGGCTGGACGAGTCAGTTACACAGTTGTTGGCTACGACATGCCTCGACAGGTCCGGCCCCGCTGCGATCGCCGGCCCGTCTGTGATGTCCTCAATGAGGTTGCCAGTCACGACACAGTCCCGGGCGTCGCCCAAGTCTATACCTTTCTGTCCATCTTCAAAGACACTCTGGCGGATAACATTGCCGGAGATCACGTGTGCGCCTGAGCCATAAGCATCTCGGATCGTGATCGCGCCGTCGTAGTTGGTGGTCATCATGTTGCCCGACACCGTGATCCCTCGGTTGTCGCCCTCCATCAGCACGCCGGTAGGGCAGTGGAGGTAGTTGGAATTGATGATGATGTCGCGGCAATCTATCGCCTTGATGCCCGTCACAAAGCCTTCGATGGTGTTGTTGGCGATGACATGCTGGGCAGTGCCGTCCAGGATGATCCCCTCCGTGTGACCGTAGGCGATGTGATTATTGACGATGCGAATTTCGCGGCAGTGCCTGCCAATGTAGATATGCTCGTGCTGTCGCTGTCCGCCTTCTGCGCTGCGCGTCTGATTGCCGTGAAAGGTCAGGTGATGGAGGTTATCGGCGTGCAGGGCGCGCTTGCAGTCACGCATCCAGCAGTCGCGGATAGTGACATTGGTAGCTTGAGGAGTGACGACAATAGCGCATCCGCCGAAGCCGTAGAAAAAGCAGCTATCAATCATTGTGTCATTAGGCCACAGCAGATGGAACGCGTCGCCACACTCATAGTTGCCCACCACGGTCAGATCGCGGATAGTGATTTTCAAATCCGGCCACCAGCTATTCTCCACACCTGAAAGCTCCAGGAAGTGGCTGCTGTCGGTGGCGGTGTAATTGAGCACCGTCGCCCGCCCGTCGCCATAGATATACAGATGCTGCTGGTCGGCCAGCGAGAGTTTCACGGGCTTGTCAATCTCATACTTGCCGGCCGGGATATAGACCGCTCCACCGCTTTGAGGCACCATATCCAGTGCCTTCTGCAAGTCCCCGACCTCTGCTGCATTGATCGTCGCCCCCTGCTCGATGATTTTCATCACAACTCACTCCATTTCCGTGTGAAAGGAACTCGTCGTGCACTTCGCCTTCGCGGCCTGCTGTCCCTGCACACATAGAGGATTGAAACCGGCCTCAGCAGAATAATGAAGTAACCTGAAGTGATGGTGGCAATCGCCAATGAGTAGTGGAACTCCGCATGAGAAGCCAGCGCGTTACTACCTCAGCCTGCTGGGCGGGCTGGAAGATGTCGTGGCCGGTGAGCTTGCACAGCGCGTGCCTGAGGCCGAGGTCGTCGGCCGGCGTCCTGGGCGCCTGTTCGTTGAATATGGCGGCGGACCGAAGCCCCTGACCGACCTGCGCAGCATCGAAAACGTCTTTGCCTACGTTGCACAATTCGACGGGCTCAGTTGCAGGCGAGACGGCCTGCAAGAGGTGGAGAATCACCTGGGCGAAGTTGACCTGGGGCCGGCTACGCAGCTTAGGCAGCAGCTTCACGGACCGGTTGCAGGCCCTGTTTTCCGCGTCACGGGCACACGCAGCGGTGAGCATGAGTACAAATCGCAGGAGATCGCCGCTGCAGCCGGCTCCGCGATACAAGCGGCCTATGGCTGGGACGTGGACCTGAAGAATTTCAATTTCGAGGTCATGGTCGAGGTCGAAGACGACCACTGTCTGGTCGGTCTGCGCCTGACGCCTGAGGCCCTCCACAAGCGCTCGCGTGTCGTCCACGGCATCGCCTCACTAAACCCCACCGCTGCCTACGCCATGTGCGTGTTGTCGGGCCCCGAAGCCGACGAAGTGGTACTCGACCCCATGTGCGGGACCGGCACCATCCTCATCGAGCGTGCTGCTCTTGGGCCTGCCCGACTGATCGGCTCCGACGCCTTCGGGGAGGCCATGCGCGAAGTCTGCATGAATCTGAACGCGACCGGAGTGACGGCGCACTTAGTTCAGGCCGATGCCCGCCGCCTACCTTTTGCCTCCGCCGGCATAGACAAGGTGCTGTGCAACTTGCCCTGGGGCCGGCGGGTGCTTTCCTACCGCACCATTCGCCGGCTCTACAAGCGTTTCGTGCCCGAGCTGGAGCGCGTCCTGCGCCCTGGCGGCAAGGCGGTGCTTCTAACCACTCAGTGGGGGCTGATGGTGAGCCTGGTGCACCGTGCCCCGAGCCTGGCAATCACCCATGACCGCATCATCCGCATCGGAGGCATGAAGCCGCATCTCTACATTCTGCAGAAGGAAGATTGATATCGTGGCACTTGCACCCGGCTCAGAAGCAACAGTTCCTTGGCACGTGGTACGTGCCGCTTTGCCTATCCCGTCGGCAGCGCCAGCGGGTCGGGGCGAGGCTTGCTGACCTGGCCATAGACGGTCAGGCGGGGGATCAGGATGCCGTTGTGGTCGGTGCCGAGGCAGATGCCGCCCTCGTTGAGCGGCTCCGGGTCGGTGTACTCCATGATTACGTGACCCCAGTGCAGCAGCTCGATCTTCGCACCGCGCTTGCGTACACCCAACTGCAGCCAGTCGTTATGGATGGCGAGGTTGGGAATCGTGAATGAGCTGCGCTTGACCTGTTTGCCCCTGCGTTCGATGGAGGTGTACTGGTTGCGGTGGCCGCCCACCTTGATCAGGTAGCCGTCTTTGGAGCCATTGGGGCCACTGCAGATGCCGATATGAATGTCGCGGAGTTGCTCGTAGTGCTTGCCATCACCCCGCGGCATCATGCGTGCGGCGACGTAGAAACTCAGGTCGAGGTCGCCTATGAATTCCACCTTGCTTGAGGCCTCGGCCGGGCCGGAGCCGTTATGCCCGCAGTACCAGGTCCACTGCGGCGAGCACGACCAGCGGTTGGTGGTCTCCCAGGTGCCGGAGTGCTCGATCCAGTCGGTCGGCGCGGTCATGAATGTGTAGTTGCGCGCCCAGGGCGTATAGACGGCCAGGTCCTCGGCCATCAGCGGCCGGCCCTCATTGGTGATGCCCAGTCGGCAGAGCTCGGCCTCGGCCTGCTCGTTGTTCGATACGACCACCGCCTGCCCGTTCACCTCACCCCACACGCATCCGCCTTCGCGGCGCAGTGACAGCAGGTACGGCTTTTTCCGCTTGACCGGGGCAGTTGCGGAGGCCACCTTTTCGCCATGGCGTAACAGTGTCACCTTCACCGCGTCCTCGGCCCACACGCGGTCCCCGATAAGCTGATAGCCGGCAGCGATGTCGTGCTCGCGGGTGAGGTACAGGTGCGTGGCTGTCTGCTGCTCTTTGAGCGGGTGCACGCCGACGACCAGCGACACCGGCCCGGGGAAATAGCCCTGGTGCCAGAAGCGGTTGAGCTCATCGTGCTCCGGGTGCCATGCGCCGGGCCGCCCGGCCCACGTGTGCCGGTCAATAATGCCGGCAAAGGCGGGCATTAGCTGATCGACCACTTCATCGGTATCCACCAGCGCCCAAGCTCGCGGGGTTTTGAAGTGTGCGGGCTGATTACCGCGCGCGTAGAGACCGACGCGGCCGACACGCGGGCCACAGTCGGCCATTTGTATCTCGGTCTTCCCGTCAATGGCAATCGTCAATAGCGGCCCCTTGGCGGCAAAGGTGAGTTCGTGCCATTCATCGGGGCTGCCGCCTATGCGTTTTTCGGCCAGGACCTCACTGCGTTCCCCGTCGCTGCAGAACAGCCGTAAGGCCACAGTCGGATTCTGCCGCACCAGCGCCGCCAGATACAGGCTGCCGCTTTCGCCATACCTCATATACACGCCGGCCGCCTGGGCGCTGCCGACCTTGATCGGCACGCTCACATAGGTGTCGGCCTGGGCCTTGTAGGGGAGCAGCGCCTTACCGATGCCGGATATCTTGCCCTCACCGGCGTCCTGCCACTGCCCTGCTTCGACCTGCCACATCGCCGGCTGGTTGCTAGCGCTTGTGTACGCCGCCTGCCAGGGCGTGACCCTCACGTCATCGAATATGGTCGCACCGCCTTCGGAGTACAGTCCGACAGCACCGCTTCCCGCAGCCTCATCGTCAGCGTACAGCAGCGGCACGTCATCCAGCACTGCGACTATCGAGCTTCCGGAGGCGCGGATGCCTAACTTACACCACTGGCCCTTGGCGACAGTCACCGGTGTGCTGGCCAGCGTTTCATTCTTGCCGTCGGCACGGTGGACGAGCTCCAGAGTAGCCTTGCTCGAGCTGCTGTGCGGGTACGCAAGCCGCAGCAGATAGTAGTTGTCCACATCCTCGTAGTAGAATAAGATGCCTGCCGCCCTGGCTGCCCCCTGCACGGAGGCCTGATATGCGTAGTCCTGCCAGAACCAGTGCCCGGCGGTGGCGATGGCCCGCTCGCCGGATGTTCCCTGATACTTGAAGGGGTTGACGCCCCTTTCCGCCTTGCCGGTACTGACGACATCCTTCCACTGCCCACTGACGGTTTCCCATTCGTTGCGAGAGCCTTCCTCGCGCATGAAATCATCGGCGAAATACACGGGCGCCGATGGCTGGTAGCCGGCCTCCTCCAGCCCCTGGCACAGCACTGCTCCCGACTGCGGCGCGCCCGGACACGCCGCAAGTGCCCGCTTGCCGTCAACGTAGCAGACTACAAGCCGCCCGCGGCTCCGCAGCACAACATCGGCCCCGGAGGTGAGTGGATTGTCAAGTTTAGCCGAGCGCACGGTGGCCGCCTTGCCCGCAGTGACGCTCTGCAGCGTCACCTGGCCGTGCACGAGGCCGAGCTTGCGGTAATCGTTCGGGCTCTGGTAGTTGAACAGTATCTCCGCTTCGGCATCAGGTGATAGGGTGCCATAGACCCAGAAATCCTGCCCAGCTTCCGC
This sequence comes from Candidatus Zipacnadia bacterium, assembly GCA_029821145.1. Taxonomy (GTDB): domain Bacteria; phylum Armatimonadota; class Zipacnadia; order Zipacnadales; family UBA11051; genus UBA11051. The sequence goes on along the minus strand of JALGTY010000061.1, from coordinate 6,140 downwards.
GCTCTTCTCCAGTGTCTCATAGCCATCAGGCAAATCCTTGGGCCTCACAGCATCTCGTGAAGCGACCGCCTCCGGCGCAAATTGCTCCAGATGAGCGGTTAGCAGGTCGTCTTTCTCGACCTCGCCGGTGTAGAAGCGGTCGTGGATCTCGCCCTTGCTGAGGTATTGGAGCAGATTGATCAACATTGGAGCAAACTCGTCACCGCGCAGGCTGAGGCTGAAGCCCACCGGACAGCCGGCGTAAACCAGAATGCCCTTATCCAGATGCCGCATCAGGATGGCCGGAGAGCCAATCTGCTTGCCATCCGTGTCCTTCTGGCGGAAATGTTCATCAACCCGCTGCCGTATCTTCGAACTGATGCCCTTATAGGTGTAGCGGGCGATTATGGCGGTGCCGCTGTTTGGCTCGGGGATGATTGAGCAGCCCTGGCGCGAGGCCATGTTCATGACCTTATTGAAGTCCAGGCCCTGGGTTATGGGACTGATGGCGTCCACGAACTGCAGGTTCGGGACCCGGCCGGGTTTCAGGCGCTTGCCGGGGATGGCCGCCGCGCTGGGCATCGGCAGCATCTCGCTGACCAGGCAGCCGCCTTGGCGGACATATCTCTCAAGCGGTGCCCAGGCGCTGGCATCACGCTGTGCGCGCACTCCGACGATGATGCAGTCGTACTTGGCGAGCTTCTTGGAGTTGAGGATTTCGGACTCGAGGATGCGTTCGGCAGGCATGCCGTGGTGGGCCAGCACCCCCAGATAGCCGACCGTCCAGCCGCCGCAGATGCCGACCCGCCAGGGCTTGCTCTGGGGCGCAATGATCTCGGCGTCAACAACCGTCGCACCCAGAAGCAGCATCGGCAACATGAGAATCGCCAGCCGACACATTATTGGCTTGCATCTCATACTCGGATTGCGCACCGTGCTATCTCGCCTCCGCAATTAGAGACGCACTCACGAGAGCCAGTATTCCCGGCCTATCCCTCATGTCTTAGACGCCAATTCTACAGCTTTAGTTTGCCTTCAGGCAACTATCTCATCAGACAGCTTGCTATTCGACCAACGCCGCTATCTTGTCGCCGGTCACCTGGGTTGAGCCTTCGGGGCCGGTGGTGACAGGGATGTCGCCCTCGGCCAGCGCAGCCTGGATCGCCTTGTCAATTGCCGCTGCCGCCTCCGCTTCGCCCAGTTCAGCAAGCATCATCTGCACCGCAGCGATCGCGGCTACCGGTGACGCTTTGCCCAGCCCGGCGTGTTTCGGCGCGCTGCCATGAATCGGCTCGAACATTGACACGCCCTCAGGATTGATATTGCCGCCGGCAGCCACGCCCATGCCGCCTTGAATCATCGCTCCCAGGTCGCTAATGATGTCCCCGAACATGTTGCAGGTGACGATGGTGTCATACCATTCCGGGTTCTTGACAAACCACATGCAGCAGGCATCCACGAAATGGCAGTCGGTCTCGATGTCCGCATATTCCTGCCCGACCTCTGCGAAGGTACGCCGCCACAGGTCGTGTCCGTGAGTGAGCACATTGGCCTTGTCAACCAGCGTCAGGTTGAGATCGTCATTGCGCTTGCGGCACAACTCGAAGGCGTAGCGGATGATGCGCTCGGTGCCCTTACGGGTGTATGTTGCCATTTGTGTGGCGACTTCATCGGGTGTACCCTTCTTCATCGAGCCGCCCATGCCCACATACAGCCCCTCGGTGTTCTCGCGCACGACCACAAAATCTATGTCTTCAGGGCCCTTGTCGGCCAGCGGAGTCTCCACGCCCGGATACAGCTTTACCGGCCGCAGGTTGACATACTGGTCGAACTCGAAGCGCAGGGCCAGCAAGATCCCATGCTCCAGCACCCCGGGCGGCACCTCCGGGTGGCCGACAGCCCCCAGATATATGGCGTCACACTGTGCCAGTTCGTCCTTGACAGACTCCGGGAGCACCTCGCCGGTGCGCAAATAGCGCTCAGCGCCGATATCATATTCCACGGTCTCGTACTCGACGCCGTACTTCTCGGCTGCGGCCCTGAGCACTTTCAGCCCTTCGCTGACCACTTCTGGACCGATGCCGTCACAGGGCAATACTGCGATTCTGTACATTTACACCCAACTCCTCATTTTCTCTCACTTATGGCATAAGTCGGCCATTCTTGCATGACACGAAGCTCTAGTCTCACGTAACTGCTCAGCTTGAGGCTTCAGAAGAGCGGGCAAGCAAGGTAACAGGTGGCGACTCGCCCCCAAAACCTTATCCTGGAGGACAGGCATCCCTGCCTGTCCATGCCGTTGCTCTTCAGAGAGGCCTCGACAGGCTAGGAAGCCTGTCGTCCAGGAGGACTAGCAAGAAGGGCCGTGCCACTCCAAGAAAGCTGGACGACAAGCATCCTCGGCTGTGCATTTCCTTTGCAAGCCACAAGATGAGTAATTACAGTCTCACCAAAAGATCGAACAAATTTTCTATTTTTCTCTTGACAGTGGCTTTACTTGGCCCTATAATCAAACAGTTGTTCGACGAACAAGCGTTTGAAGGGGCGACTTACATTGGAACAACTCAGTGATTACGACGCAGTCCTGAAAGGTTGGGACGTATTATTCTTGATTGCCTGGGTGCTCTTGACGCCTGAACTGGTGGCCAGAACTTTGAGATCAACGTTCCGTCTGCGCTAGCCGCGCGGCGCAAGACTTACGGTCGGCTCTGCGCCGGCGGCTTACTTCCTGGTGCACAGATAGATGAGCTGGCGCTCGAAGCCCACGAACGAGCTGCCGTCATACTCGCTGTACCTGGCCTGTACTGTCAGCCCTGCGGCGGCCAGCATCGCCTCGATGTCCTCTGGGCTGTAGAGCCTGATGGAGGCGGTATGATACGTCTCTTCCACATTCTCCGGATTGCTCCACACACTGTTTAGCCGGTTGCTTTCTTCGTCGTAGCTGCAATGCAGCAATGCCAGCCGGCCGTCGGCCAGAGAGACAGTTTGCCGGTACGGTGCGTAGAGTATCTGGAATTTCTTATTGCGCGTGTCGAGTAACAGCTCCCCGCCCGGCTTCAGGCAGCGGCTGATTTCGTCGAGCACTGCCTGGTTTTGGTCGTCATCCATATAGCCGAGACTGTTGAAGAGATTCAGCACTACGTCGAAGACCCCGTCCGCAAACGGCAGCTCCTGAGCCATCCCGTGTGCCAAGCTGACCGGCAGTTGCCTTTCGGCGGCCAGATAGCTCGCCACCCGCAGCATCATCGCCGAGCCGTCCAGGCCCACGATCCGATAGCCTTCTTCAGCCAGCAGCAGCAGGTGGCGCCCGTGACCGCAGCAGATGTCTGCCACGAGCTGGTCCGCCTGCAGGCCGAGCAGCTTCTTTATGCCTCGAACTTGGGCGGCAGTCTCCGCCGGATCAGGGAAGCATGACAGTGGAAATGAGTCTGGGCTTTCAAAAAACTCCCGCCACCATGGTGGCACTTGCGCCGACCTCATGTGTTCAACTCAGCATATCTGCGATATCAACAAAACCGTCATCCGTTGCCAGCGCCTGAGCCTGCCCCTGCAACTGGCCACTCGCCAGCAAGTTGGCCGCATAGGAGACCAGCACCTGCAGCAGGTTCAAGTGCCCTTCGGCAAACGCCAGGGGCTCCCAGTCGTAAAGCGACATCATGCCCAGTGTGAGATCCTGGTATTTCAGCGGCAGGACTATCATCGAGGCGAAGCCGAGCAGACACATGGCACAGTTGTCGGCCCCATCCCATGTTACCAGGTCGGGTATGACGGCCGCCTCCCCGGACATCAGCGCCGCCTCGAACACGCCCTCATCAGACCGCAGATGCACGCCGTGGAGGTCCGCCCGGGCCTCGCCGCGAGCTACGACACAGTCGAAACCGTCGTCTGCGAGGCTGAATACCGCGCCACTGCCCGCACCTGCCACTTGTATGGCGGCCTCCAGAACATCAGCCAAACGCGGCAGCGCGCCCTCGGACGCGGCTAGCCGTTTGCCGAGTTCTATGAAGGCCTCAAGCTTCTCGCTGGTGAGCTGCATCTGGCTTTCCAACCTGTCACGGTACGCCACAAGCTCACGGTTAGTCCTATCCAACTCAGCAAGCAGCTCGCGGTTCTCCCGGGCCAGTTCGCGCTCTTTCAGGCCGCGCTGAACGATGTGTAGCAGGTCATCGGCCTCAAACGGTTTGCGCAGATACTCATAAGCGCCAAGCCTGACCGCCTCCATCGCCGAATCGAGAGACGCATATCCAGTGATCACGAGCATGACCACGTCGGGATTACTTGTCCGGACCTGCTCGAGGATCTGCAAGCCGCTGCAGTCGGGAAGCACCAGATCAACTACGGCGGCTGCGAAATCATGTTCGCCCAACAATTCGGTCGCTTGTTGGCCGGTTGCGGCACCCACAACCTCGTAGTCTGCTCTTGCGAACGTTTCCATAGCAACCGCGCGCACGCCGTCATCGTCGTCAACTACCAGTATCTTGGCCGTCTCTTGATCCAAAACAAATGTCTCCCCCGAATGTGGCCTGCCAACCGCACGCGCAGCTCAGCGGTGTAACCTCAAATCATTGTCGCGTAGGTCGGGCTTCAAGCCCGACTCGCGTGTGCTCGTTCAGTAATACGATGTGAGCTTCAGCTCAAAGCTATCCAGATTCGGGTCCGGGTCCTCCCATTCAACGCTTACATTCTGGACATAGGCGGCACGGGGCCCCCGCCGCAATTGTAGCAGAAGCTCTTCAAGTGCCTTTGCGGACCCCTGCGCCACAACCTGCACATCCCCGTTGCCCAGGTTGCGCACCCAGCCGGTCACCCCTAGCTTGCCGGCCACTTTCAGCACAAAATAACGAAATCCGACCCCTTGCACCCGGCCGCTGACAGTGGCGCTAATCCTCTTCGCGTCCATCTAGTCCGCTCGTGCTTTCCCGCTTCGACTTGTCATCTCCGCGCCCTTGCTGGCCACCATCGCCCCCAGCCAGCCAAGCACGAGCAGTGCCACAAACTTCAGCGCTAGTGCCGTTCCTACTTCTGCCAGCCCCGGCCCATCCGGACCGGCCGAAGCTACCGTCGGGCCACTGCTTTCACTTGAGCCCGCCCCCAGGCCTGATACATACTCTACATTCAGCAACTGTGCATCAATGCTTGCGAACAGGCCGTATCCCACATTGAACGCCATCAGGATCATGCCGATCCCAACTAAGAACACGACAAGGCCGATAGCTGTGCCGGCGACTTGAACGCTCTTGGTAGCGTTCCCGCCAGTGTTATTATCTCCCAACTAAATCCCTCCGTATGCCGTGATAAGAGCGAGTATAACATACCCCAGAACCAGTAGGCAAATCCCGCAGAACTGCGCCAAATTGAGTCTGATCGCAACTCAACATCATGGCGACAGGGCGGCTTATCCTATTACTTCGCCGCTGGCATCTCAAAAGCCTTGCGCAGAATCCCAAGATTGCCGGATTGCCTCCGCACAGCAGGATTAGCAGACACCGGCCGCGAACTTACAGCAGACCCAAATATTGCGACAGGGAGTGTCAAGCATGGACATGAGCAGAGTATCCACCTGTACCTACCCGCTGCGGGAGAAGCAAATTGACTACGCCTTGCAGGTGTGTGCTGAGGCCGGCTTTACGAAGGCCGATGTCTGGGGCCGAGCGCCGCATTTTTCCGAAGACCAGTCATTATGCGACTGGCCGGCGCTCAAGCAAATCTCGACGGACTTGGACATAGCCGTCGCCAACCTCGGCACATATCCGGGAAACTTCTTCATCGCCGAGACCGAAAACGAGCGGCAGGCGGAGATGGGCAAGATGAAGGCCGCTATCGAGGGCGCCGCATATTTCGGGGCCCGCTCGATCCGCATCATGCCCGGTCACGGCGAAGACCCGGCCATCGTTGATCAGATCACTCCCTACTTCATCGAGGCCGCCGCGTACGCGACACAACGGGGCGTGTACCTGGGAATGGAAAACCACGCCGGCTCAATAGCGGGCAACCCCGAGGTGGCCCTGAGGCTGTGCGAAAACGTCAACTCGTCGCATTTCGGCGTACTCTACGAGCCCTGCAATCTCCATCACGGCGGCGAGGACTACAAGGCGGCTCTCGATGTATTCGGCGACTGGGTAACTCACTGCCACATCAAAGATGGTGTAATCCGAGATGGC
>JALGTY010000464.1 GCA_029821145.1 Candidatus Zipacnadia bacterium | reverse complement strand
ACCTGCTTGTCCGCCATAGCTTTAGCGACGGCGGATGCTGCCGTTCTCTGCTGTTGTCTGTCGTTATCTGCCGTTTTGAGCTGGTGTCAAAATGCGTGATGTTGCTGCTCAGTCAGACAATCGTGGCATTCCCATTGACCGCGTCGGCGTCCGTGACATCCACCTGCCGGTGATGATCCGGGAAAAAGACGGCGGGATGGCGCGGGTTCTCGGCGAGTTTGACGTCAGTGTGCAGCTCCCTGACTACGAGCGGGGCACTCATATGAGCCGCTTTGTGGAGATTCTCTCAGAGTGGAGTCGCAAGCCCGTGGCTACTGACGAGATTCGCCAGATGCTGGAGGAGATCCGCGGCGCGTTTGACGCGCAGGCCGCCCAATTGCAGTTGACATTCAAGTATTTCCTGGAGAAGCACTCCCCCGCCAGCGGCCTGACCTCGTCGCTGGACTATGACTGCCTGTTCGGCGGCGAGATCAGCGACGATGAGTACCGCTTTACGCTGGGCGTGACCGTGCCCATAATGACGCTATGCCCTTGCTCTAAGGAAATCTCCGACTATGGCGCTCACAGCCAGCGCGCCCAGCTTACCGTCCGCCTGCGCAGCAGTGGCGAGTTCATCATCTGGCTGGAGGACCTCGTCCCGCTGCTCGAGCAGCAGGGCAGCTACGAGATCTTCCCGATGCTTAAGCGCGCCGACGAAAAACTTGTCACCGAGGGCGCTTATGACAATCCCAAGTTCGTTGAGGATGTCGTGCGCGATACCGTCCTGGCGCTGCGCGCGCTTGCCACCCTCACCTATTTTTCGGTAGAATGTAAGAGCTATGAATCAATCCATAATCACACCGCTTATGCCTATGCGGAGAGTGGCGGAGAATAGATGGCCATCGCAATTGCCGTAATTCTGGGCGTGGTGGGGATATTTATATTGTGGTACGGGCAGAGACTCTGGCAGTCGCTAATTGCCGGTGCCCCGCGCGGCAAATCTGCCGAGGAGATTATTGAGCTGCCGACCCCGCGTGGGTCGCTGGCCCCTGACGAGACAGTCTTTCTGTTCGCTGAGCAGTTTGTGGGCACGGTCAGCGCCGAGGGCTCTGGCCACACCACTGGTACCGCCCCGCTTTCCGGCGAGCCGGTGAGCATCCGCGATGAGGCCAACCGTCTCATTTACGTCGTTCTGGTTGACCAGTATCAGGAGGACCGCCTGCAGTTGCGCATCGTCGGACGCGACCCCACTATGATGCCGCCCTTCCCGCACAAGGCCTGGGAGCTACAGGTCCAGCGCAGCGACGCGTTGACCTCCTCACCGCTGCTGGACTGCCTTAATGTGAGTTTCAATATGATCTATAAGCAACGCGGGGTCGGCACGGCTGAAGGAGACAGTGAGGCTTTGTGGATCTCGCTGGATGAGTTGCTGGAGCAAACGTTGAAAGTGGCGCGCGCCGAGATCAGCTTCTGGAAGCGCGAGGGCGTCTACGGTGACCTGTGCAACTACATCGAGGAGGCGCTGGTTGCCCGTGGTTATCTGCGCGAGCTGCCCCGCAGGACCTGGCTGGAGCGCCTACGCAGCCGCGAGCTGCAGGTCAATCGCGAGGCTATTGAACAGCGGCAACCGGCTGCCGAGGAGTTGCATCAGCGCCTGACGGAGTTCCGCCGGGCTTATGGCTCCGAGCAGACCCGGCAACTGGCCGATGACCTTACCCAACCCCAGGAGGAAGCCAACCAGGAGCTGAGCGAGTGGACCGACCCCCTCGACGAGCTACCCCTGGACGATGCCCTGCGTATGAGCATCTACGAGACACTCCACTCTCTACGCCAGCTTGAGCCCAGCGGAGGTGGTCGCTGATGAGCCGCGACGAGCTTATTGAAGGCATAATTATGCTCCTCATCATCATTGGCTTCTGGCCGGTGGTCTTTCTGGGCTGGTTCCCTGACGCCTACAAGTACGGCTACTATGGCATTTCTGGGGCACTGGTGTTTCTCATCTTCATTCGCCGCCTTGCTCGTGTCCGCGCCGGCCTGAAGTACAGCCGCAAGATGCGCGACCTCCAGGAAGAGGCCCAATCCGGGGGCCGCCCGATGCCGTTTCTGCCACGGGACGAGTCAAAAGGAGAAGATAAATAGCCCATAGTCTTGTGGGAGGGGCACCCTTGCCCCGACTGCCGTTGCCCTGCTGTAAACTGTGGCAGGGGCACCCCTGCCGCGAGCACAATTTCGACAATAACGCAAATGACCTTTGTAGGGCGGGCACCTGTGGCCCGCCACGTATCACCAAGACACACGATATCGGCGCGGTACAGGCCCGCGCCCTACAGAATGGCCCCGGTGGCACGTGCTTCCAGCCCGTGAGCCGTTGCGAGTGACAGCAACCGGCGGACAGGCGTAGAGTAGGGGCGGAGAGGTCTTCACGAAGGTGAGCGACAAACCGCATTGGGGGCAATATGCAAACCGACTGGCACAACAAGCTATATTTTGGGGATAATTTGGAGATTCTGCGGGAGCACCATGAGGCAAATCATATATGACAAACTGAAAGAGGTCGCCCG
>JALGTY010000060.1 GCA_029821145.1 Candidatus Zipacnadia bacterium | reverse complement strand
TTGATTCTGATCATCATCCAGTTTGTGGTGATTACCAGTGGCTCGCAGCGGGTGGCGGAGGTGGCTGCCCGCTTTACTCTCGACGAAATGCCAGGCAAGCAGATGAGCATTGACGCCGACCTCAACGCCGGGCTCATTAGCCAGGCGGAAGCCAGAGGGCGGCGGCGGGAGATCGAGCGCGAGGCCGATTTCTACGGCGCGATGGACGGTGCCAGCAAGTTCGTACGCGGTGATGCCATTGCGGCAATTATCATCGTCGTGGTCAACATACTCGGCGGGCTGATTATCGGCGTGGTGCAGCGGCACATGCCCATCGGCGAGGCGCTGGATCGCTACGCGCTTCTCACCGTTGGCGACGGCCTGGTCAGCCAGATCCCCGCCCTGCTCATCTCCACGGCCACCGGTATCGTGGTGACCCGGGCCGCCTCGGAGGACCACCTGGGCAAGGAGGTCGTCAGCCAGATTATTGCTCAGCCGCGCGCATTGATGATCGTGGGGGTGATGCTGCTTGTCTTCGGGCTGGTGCCGGGGCTGCCCAAGTTCAGCTTCCTGACTGCAGCGGCCGCCGCCGGAGCGGTCTCATGGTTCCTGCGCCAGCGCGACGAAGAAGAACAAGAAGAGGCTGACGAGCTCTCAGAACCTGCGCCGGAGGAAGACTTCGAGCAACTGCTGCACATTGACCGGCTCAGCCTTGATCTGGGCTACAACCTCATCGGCCTGGTCAGCGCCGCTTCAGCAACAGAGGACGTGGATACCGAGACTGGTGCGCCTGAGGGCGACCTGCTGGAGCGGATCGCCGGAGTGCGCAGGCAGCTAGGCCAGGAGCTGGGTGTGCTGATACCGTCTGTAAGAATCCGCGATGACATGGCATTGGCTCCAAACGAATATGTCATCAAGCTCAAAGGCGCGGAGGTCGGCAGGGGAGAGGTCTATCCGAGACTGCTGCTGGCGATGGCTTCCGATCCTACGACCGAGCCGATTGGCGGCCAGGACGCCCGAGAACCGGTTTTCGGCCTGCCGGCCAAGTGGCTTGACCCGGAGAATCGCCCCGTGGCCGAGGCCCGTGGCTACACCGTAGTCGAGCCGACGACTGTCATCGCTACTCACCTCTCCGAAATAGTCAAATCAAAAGCCGCCGAACTGCTCAATCGGCAGGATGTACAAGAGCTTATCGAGCGCGTCAGAGAGACGGAGCCGGCGGTGGTGGCGGAGCTTATTCCGGAGATGGCCTCGGTGGGCCAGGTCCAGCATGTGCTGCGCAGCCTGTTGCACGAGCGCGTCCCAATCAAAGACATGCCCACCATACTCGAGGCCTTGGCCGACGCACTGCGCGTTACCGAAGACCTCGAAGAGGCCACCGAGATCGTGCGTCTGGCGCTGGCCCGCATCATCAACGAACAATACCGCCAGGAAGACAATCGGATGTGCGTAATTACGGTTGAGCCTCAGGTCGAGACGCAGATTGCCGAAAATACCGTCAAGACACTACAGGGGTCGGTCTGCGCCCTGGCCCCGGAGCTGTTGCAGCAGATATTGCAGAGCGCCAATGCGAGCATCGAGCACCTCATCGCCCTGGGCCATGAGCCGATAGTGCTGACCTCGCCAGGCGTGCGCAGGCATTTGCGTTCACTGTTGGGGCGCTATTTTCCGGCCGTGGCGGTACTGTCCCATGCCGAGATCGTGCCCGAGATGAACGTCGAGGCGGTGGACAGCATCAGTGTGTCCTGCCCTGAGCCTGCCGCAGGGGCTGCAAGCGTCGGGGCGGACGAGTCTGCGCCGGCGACGGAGGCGGCCGCAAGCGCCCTGCGTGCACAGGCGGCCTGAATGAAATTGGGGACAGTCACCTATTTCTGCAGAGAAGTAGGAGTGGAACTTACAGAAATCGCAAGAAATAGGTGACTGTACCCAATTTGAAACCGGAGGCAGCTACATGTCACATGAATTCGTGCCGGCAGACGAAGACGATTTCCTGCAAGCACCGGGTACCCACCTCGAATGGGTAGGTGAGGCCCCGATAGATGCGGCAAGCCGCGCGCAGCACCAGGCCCTCATTGAGCAGTACGCCTGTCTGGTCAAAGCCGCGGTCAACCGGGTGGACCGCTGCCTGCCTCCCGAAGTTGACCGCGGTGTGCTGGTGGGCAGGGCAATCATGGCGCTGATTGATACGGCTTACCGGACGCCACCGGGCGAACTTTTCGAGCAGCAGGCCAAGAGCAATATCTGGAAGAGCATCGTGAAATGGCTCGGGGGTCAGCCGTGGCTGCGCAAGCGCCTCAAAGAAGCCGCCGACAAGCTCTACGAGGCCTATATCGAAGTCAGCCAACATTTGGATAGCCCGGTGGCCGCGACGATGCTGGCCCGGGAGTTGCAAGTCACCGAAGCCCAGCTCGAACAGTGGCTCAATGAGGTGAACACCTACTTCACCGCATGGCCGCGCAGCTTCCTGGGCGTCGAAAATGACGCTCACGGCTCGCACAGGGTCGCCATGGCCATCGCCAAGCTCCCCCCCAGGGCGCGACTGGTAGTGACGCTTTCGCATTACGAGGAACTCAGCCACGACGAAATCGCCCAGATTCTCAATGTCCCTATCGAAGAGATCAGCCGCACTTATGCCGAGACGGGGCTGCATCTGCGGGCTCTCCTGGCCAACGCGGCATAAGCCAGAAAAGGGGACAGAGCTTTTCCCCCTGAAGACGCGTAGCGCGGCCTGAGCTTTCGGTTGTTTCGAAAGCTCAGGTGAAAACGGAAAAGCTAAGCTTTTCCGTTTCCAGCTTCCAGCCCGCGAATGTCGTTAGTCTTGAACCACTGCACGCTAGCCACCTGCGCTTGCTGTGCCGCGGCAAGGTTTCCCTCAATACTTCTCCCCGAAGCGCCGATATAGAGTGAGGACGCATATGTCATCTGGACGCTTGTGTCCATTGGGAGAAGCTTCGCGTTGACTCCGCCAATTCGCTGGTTTCCACTACATAGTGCCCCACCCCGGCGGCACTGTGGCGGAAAACCAGCGCAACAAGGAGCTTCCGTATGGTCAGAGGCCTGTACGCGGCCGCTGCCGGCATCAGAACCCAGATCGCTAAGAACGACGTATATGCGGCCAACCTCGCCAATGTCTCCACCGCCGGTTATCGCCGCAGCCGCATCAGCCAGGAAAGCTTCTCGCCAGTCCTCGCTGCCGTTCAGAACCCCAACGAATCGCTGGGCAGTGGCCTGGCCGTGTCTTCAGGTGGCCTGGATTTGACGCCCGGCCCGATTACCCAGACCAGAAACGACTTCGATCTGGCCATAGTGGGGCAGGGCTTCTTCTGTGTCCGCACCCCCGCAGGCGACTCATTCACCCGCAACGGGCAGTTTCAGCTTGATACCAATAACATCGTGGTTACACGCGATAACTATCCGCTGCTGGGTGCCAAAGGCCCGATCCGCATCGCCTCCGGCACAATGACCGTAGATGAGCAGGGGCAGGTGTGGGACGGCGAGCAGCTCGTGGATGCCCTGCGCATAGTTGAATTTTCTGACCCCGCCGGTTTGACCAAAGCGGCGGCCGGGCTGATTCTCGGCACGGGGCAGCACCCGGCCGGGGATTACAAGATCATGCAGGGCGCGGTCGAAAGCTCCAACGTGGAAGCGATGACGGAATTACAGAGGATGATGAACGGCCTGCGCCTGTATGAAGCCAACGTGCGGGTGCTGCAGGCTCATGATGACAGTATTGCGGTACTGCTGCGCGAGGCCGCGTAGAGAAGAACCACGCGATGATGATAAGGAGAAATCTCACAAATGATGCGCGCACTGTGGTCAGCGGCCAGTGGCATGATGGCCCAACAGCTCAATGTTGATACTATCGCCAACAACCTTGCCAATGTCAACACCGCCGGGTTCAAACGCCAGCGGGTGGATTTCCAGGACCTGATGTATCAGGCCATCAAGCTGCCCGGCTCGCCGGCGGCAAGTGGCGTCCAGGTCCCCACCGGCATTCAGGTCGGCCTGGGCGTGAGGACCGCGGCCACCACCAAGATCTTCGCCCAGGGCACCTTTCAGACCACCGGCAACCCCCTGGATTTGTGCATCGAGGGCGACGGCTTCTTCCAGGTCCTCAGGCCCAACGGTGATGTGGTCTATACGCGGGCGGGCACCTTCAAGCTGGATAGCAGCGGTAACTTCGTCACCAGCGACGGCTGCCCGTTAGAGCCGCCGATTACCATCCCTACCGATGCCGAATCCATATCCATCGGCGGCGATGGGACGGTGGCGGTGATGCTGGCCGGCAATACCGCGCCCCAGGAGATCGGCCAGATTACTCTGGCCCGTTTTGCCAACCCCGGCGGCCTGCTGAACATCGGCCATTCGCTCTATGCAGCCACCGCCGCCTCCGGAGACGCGCAGACCGGCACTCCGGGCGCTGATGGCCTCGGCCAGGTCGCTCAGGGCGTCTTGGAGCTTTCCAACGTCGAGGTCGTCGAAGAGATGGTCAATATGATCACCGCCCAGCGCGCTTATGAGGCCAATAGCCACGCGATCAAGATCGCCGATGACATGCTGCAATTGGCCAATAACGTGAGGCGAGGCTAAATGATGTTTTGTGGTAACATTGTCCCCTCACTCGGTCTTCTCTTGCTCCGTCGTGTAGTTGGGGCTTCGCCGTCCTATCCCCCTTTGATTCCCCCTTCCCTACCAGGGAAGGGGGTTAGGGGGTTAGGCAGGCGCCGTCGCCTGCCACGCTTCTATGTTATTGTGACTCTGGCTCTCGCCCTCCTGTCATCCGCACTATATGCCGCACCCGCTACGGTGTCGCTCCATGAGCAGGTATTGGTGCCACAGGGCACGGTGACACTTGCCCAGTTGGCTGACATCGCCGGCGGAGACGAGCTGGCCGGACAACTGGCGGCGGTCGAGATTGGTCGCAGTCCGCTTCCCGGTCACCAGCGCAGTATCAGTGCCGGCTATGTGCGGATGCGGATGGCCCGTGCCGGCTTCGGTACTAAGGCGGTCACGCTCGCCGGCGCTAACGCAGTGCTGGTGCGCCGCGCAGGACCTGTGAGAAGCATACAGAGGAGGCCGCCAATACTACCTGGAGTCGGGCTGCGGTTCGACAAGCTCACCGCCCTGAGCAACGTCGAAGGGGAAGCCCGACCTACGGGAAGGATGGGGGAGAGCGCCGAAGATGGCCGCGGTGTCGCCATGCCAGCCCCACAGCCGCTGCTGCGCCGCGGCGAAAAGGTGCAGATAGTTGTTATCAACGGCGGCATCGTCATTTCCACCAGCGGCCAGCTCCTGCAAGACGCCGCGATAGGGGAGAGCGTAATGGCCAGGGTGAGGACCACGGGGCAGAAGGTGTGGGGGACGCTGACCGGTCCCCGCCAAATAACGATCAGACTATGAATATGTCATCGGCCATGGGATACCCGCTCCTTTGGAGTGGGTCCGGCATTCCGTCTGTCGCCGTTAGTGGTACACAAATATTTCCGTGGGGCAGGCTTCCAGCCTGCCAATGAGCAGATTCAGCCTAGACGGCGGCAGGCTGGAAGCCTGCCCCACGGGTGCAAGTACGATAGGACAGGCATCTCTGCCTATGGGCAGCGTCAGCGGACGGGCCGCCTTGCATAAAGCTCATAGCCGGCAATAGGCGGGCGCACGCCGTGCGTCCTACAACAGCATCTTTGCCGGTCCTACTAACAACATGGGAGTATGCCGAATGAAACGCATTATATTCGCAGCGATATTGCTGGCGATACTGACCAGCTTCGTACGCGCCGACAGCCTCTACAGCGCCGACAGCTTCTTCACTACCATGTTCAGCGACCGCAAAGCCGCGCAGGTCGGCGACGTGCTGCACATCCTGATTACCGAAAGCGCATCGGCCACTCAGAGCGCCGGTCGCACACATAACAAGGAGGCCGACGCCTCCGCCAGTCCCGGCATCGGCTGGCTCAAGTTGATCAAGTTCGTCGGGTACGGCAGCAAGAGCAAGTACACCGCCAACAACACCGCGGTCCGCAGCGGCACCATCACGGCGCGGCTGACGGTAACGATCAAAGAGGTGCTGTCGAACGGGAATCTGCTGATCGAGGGCCGGCGCTACGTGAAGGTCAACAAGGACGTGCAGGAGATCACGCTGCAAGGCGAGGTGCGCCCACGAGACATCAGGCGCGACAACACCGTCTTCTCCTACCAGGTTGCCAATGTGGAGATAGAGTACAGCGGTTCGGATCCGGGCAGGCCGGGCAGGAAGGTCGGCATCATACAGCGCATCATCAATTTCCTGTTTTGAGTAACGCGCTGCTATTGGCCCTCACCCCCTCCGTGGGCGGGAGTATCTGTTTGGAGTAGCTGCCATATATCGTACCTTCCAAAGGCGCGTAGCGCGGCCTGAGCTTTGCACGTTTTGCAAAGGTCAGGTGAGAATGCGCCTGCCCTGAGCTTGCCGAAGGGTAGCATTCTCAGCTTCCAGCCCGCGAATATTGTTTGTCCATAGTTCGCTGTTTCTGCTATATGGAGTCGGGCTGGAAGCCCGACCTACGCGATGATACTTGCGCGACGATATCTATGCGACGATCATGAAATTGAGGGCCGGAAAGCAATCGCCATGAAAAGATTCGTCATTTTGCCTATCATTGCGGCGCTCGTTGTGGCAGTAAATGCCGCCGCTGTGCCGCTCAGAGTGAAGGACCTCGCCACCGTCAGCGACGGCGGGTCCCACAAGCTGATCGGCTACGGCCTGATCGTCGGCCTGCAGGGCACCGGTGATGGCAAGAAAGCCGTCTTCACCATGCAGGCGCTGGCAAATATGCTGGAACAGTTCGGCCTGACTCTGGACCCGGCGCAGCTTGAGGTGGACAACGTGGCGGCGGTGATTGCCACGGCCGAGCTGCCGTCTCATGCCTCCGAGGGCGCAAAGCTGGATGTTACGGTCTCCTCGCTGGGTGATGCACAGAGCTTGCAGGGCGGCACCCTGCTCTTGACGCCACTGCGCGCCGCAGACGGACAGGTCTATGCCATCGCGCAGGGGTCGGTGTCAATCGGCGGCTACAATGCCGGGAGCGGCAGTAGCAATGTCCGCAAGAACCATAGCGCCGTCGGCCGCGTACCCAACGGGGCCTCGATCGTCAAGGCCGTTTCCGGTTCGCTGGTCGGCTCACTCGCAGGAGGCAAACAGCTCTCACTGCGATTGCATCAGCCAGATTTCACTACCGCCCAGCGGCTGGCGGAGGGCATTAACAGCGGACTTGCCGTTGTCTGCGCACGGGCGATCAGCGCCGCCGGCGTGCAGGTGGCGGTGCCCACCGACTGCGCCAACGTCATGGCGCTGATTATGCGGATCGAGAACTTGCCCGTGGAGCCGGACATGCCGGCCCGCGTAGTCATCAATGAGCGCACCGGCACCGTGGTTATCGGTTCGCAGGTGCGGATTTTGCCGGTCGCGATTGCCCACGGGGCGCTGACAGTGAAGACGCGGCGCGAGTATCAGGTATCCCAGCCGCCGCCCCTGATTTACGAGGATAATAGCACTATCATCCAGCCCCCGGCTGAGGCGACAGAAGATGCGCCTCCATCCGTAGAGAACGAGTCGACGGAGCAGCCGCCCGCTGCGACGCTGGCAGTTGAACAGGTCGGTGATGAGACGAGCGCTCATACCGAACACATGATTATCGCACCGCCAGGCCGCGGTGGTGGCACCACCGCCGTAGTGCCCAAAGACACCGTTGAGGTCGAAGAACAGCAGCGCCGGCTGCTGCCTGTGGGCGGCGAGACTACGCTGAACGACCTCGTCGAAGGGCTCAACGCGCTGGGAGTTAGCCCGCGCGATCTGATAGCTATCATCCAGGCGCTCAAGGAAGCTGGAGCCTTGCAGGCGGAGCTGATAATACAGTGATCGGCGTGCCGGGGACTGTCCCTTCAGGGACTGTCCCCCTATAAGAGACGCGTAACTCGGCCTTCCCAACAACTATCGCGTGCCACAGGCTTTCCAGCCTGTGAATGTCTTTCACCTATCACGTAGCTCGAGCTTCAAATTGTTGGTCGTAATGGCGTGTCGGGGACTGTCCCTTCAGGGACTGTCCCCCTATACAAAGACGCGTAGCTCAGGCTTCCCAACAACTATCGCGTAGCTCGGGCTTCCAGCCCGAGGCCGTCGCAGGAGACAACATGAGAATACACAGCTTAGAAAATAGCCGGCAGGCCTTACCGTTACAGAATCCACCTCGCACCAACACGGACCGGACCCCGGCGTCTGGTGACGACAAACTGCGTGAAGTCTGTGAGCAGTTCGAGGCATTCTTCACCGCACAACTGCTCAAGAACATGCGCGAGAGCGGCAACTTCGAGGGCTTTCTGAAGCAGAGCCGTGCCGAGACGATATTCGGCGCTCAACGCGATGCCGAGCTTTGCAAGCACCTGGCCGGCCGTGGCTCTCTGGGCATCGCAAAGCTGCTCTACAGTGAACTCAAGCCCCGGCTCGAGGCGACAAGCGACAGCACCGAAGATGCCGCGGCATAACGCCTCTGTGAATACTCACCTAATCCCCTTTTGATTCCCCCTTCCCTGCAGGGAAGGGGGCTAGGGGGTTAGGCCAAGCCACAACGTCAGTACTTACACGGCTTTTCCGAAGGGCAGTCCGACATCATTATCAGGCCGGAGGCGATGGTATGACAACCACCGGACAGTACAGTTCGCAAGCCCCACAGCCGGCCGTGGACCTGGCTGCTGAGATGAGAATCTGGGAAGAGATCGCGGAATTGATGCAGCGACAGCGTGATCTCATCACCAGCAGAGACCATGCAGCGCTGGCGGACTCCAACCAGCAATTGCTAAAGAGGCTGTCCACCGCTGCTGCGTGTCGTGAGAACTCCCAACTGACGGCTGAGCAGCTCCGCCGCCATCCGTTGGCCGCTGATCTTGACGCGATACAGCGACGGGTGCGCATTCAGGCGCGCATCAATTCTGAGCTTATCGGCGATGCCCTGGCTTATGCTGATTTCTCGTTTCAGCTTCTCTATCCGCAGGCCTGTAGCCCGGTTTATGACCAGGAAGGCCAATTGGAAGGCCCTCACACCAATCTAGCTGTTAACCGTTCGGCATGAGCATTTTGCATTGCCCATTTTGCGTTTCCTCGCCCTCACACTAATTTGGTCGTTGACCACTTGGCATGAACAGGTGATGCGATGCCTTACGGTATAATGAAACTAGCCGGGAATACGCTGCTGGCACAGCGGACGGCGATGCAGGTCGTCGGCCACAATATTGCCAATGCCCATACCGATGGCTATGTGCGGCAGGTGCCGGTGATGGAGCCGATACCCGGCACGTCGCGCGGGACCATCAGCTCTGGGATCGGCCAGGGGGCGAGAATTGCCGCTATAAGGCGACTGCAACATGCCTTCATAGCCATCCAGACCAATCGGCAGATCGCTTTGATGGGACGTGAATCTGCCACTGAGGACTTGCTGTCCCACGTCGAGGCCATTTTCACCGAGTTCACTGAAACCGGCATTGTTGACAATCTGGGCCGCATGTTCAGCGCCTTCGAGCAGATCGGCACCGACCCGACTGACTTGGCCGCCCGGCAAGAGGCGGTTGTGCGCGCCGAACTGCTGGCCGACATGATCCGGGGCCGGCAGGAGAGTCTGCATAGTCTCCGCGCGGACGCTGATAATCGCCTCTTTGACCAGGTAAGCGAGGCGAACCGCCTGGCTTATCAGATTGCTGACTTTAACAAGAAAATTGGCGAGGCGAGCAATGACGCGGTAATCAATGACCTCAAAGGCCTGCGCGAGGCGGCGATGTCGCGGTTGGCGGAGCTGACAGGAGCCTACTGTATCGAGCAGCCCAACGACCAGATTGATGTGCTGATTGGTGGCCGGCGCATGGTGCAGCTTGCTGAAGTCACCGAGCTTGGTCTGCAGCCGGACCCGGCCAATCCAGGAATGCATAAGCTCTACCTGGGCTCTATTGAAGACCCCGCAGGTCTGGGCGGAGCACTTGCCGGCCTGATGGAAGCCCGCGACGGGCAGATTATTGATTACATTGACCGCATGAATACCTTCGCCGCAACGCTGGCCGACGAGATAAACGCCTTACACAGCGCCGGCTTCGACCTCAACGGTGTTGCCGGCGGCGATTTCTTCACTTACAATCCGGCCGGCCCGGCAAACAGCCTGCAGGTCAATCCGGCTATCGCCGCCGATCCGCAGTTGATTGCAGCCGCCAAGAACGCCGCTGCCATCGGCGACGGCTCCAACGCCTCTGACATCGCACAGTTGCGCAACACCAAGATCTTTGCCGGCGGGCTGCTAAACCCTACGGAGTATTATGCCGATCTTATTGCGCAGGTAGGCACCGACACCAAAGCGGCTGCGGACATCGTGCTGGCTCGCGAATCAGTGGTGCAAAGCCTGCGAGCCAATTACCAGGCTCTGTCAGGTGTTTCTTTGGACGAAGAAGCCGTAGAGCTTCTGCGCTACCAGCAGGTCTACAATGCAGCTGCGCGCCTGTTGCAGACTAGTCAAGAGCTAATGGACGCGCTGTTTGCAATAAGCTAAGGAAAAGCGATGCCGTTGTAGGGGCGTGATTGATCACGCCCTCCACACTGATTGGGCGCAATGAATTGCGCCCCTACAACGGCCTTATGCCTGGTAGGACAGGCGTCTCGCCTGTCCAATAGGTGCTTCACTGTAGAAGGTAACTTAGGGGACAGTCCCCTACCTAGAGCCACAAGCTGAGCAGCTAGACAAAATGATGTCTTCCGGAGACGACAATGAGAATTGCCAGTGCCAGCTACATGGACATGCTGCAGCAGGGCATACGTGATGCCGAGGGCAAGCTGGGAATTCTGACCCAGCAGATCACCAGCGGCAAGCGTATCAACCGCCCGTCCGATGATCCGATCGGGGCCAGCCAGGCGTTGCGTGCCCATGCTACTCTGGAGATGACTTTGAGCAACCAGCGCACTCTTCAGCGGGCCATACAACTCAACGGCGCGCTTGATAACACCCTGGGTGACCTCGCTACCCCGCTGCAGACGGCCTACAATGCGGCCCTGAAAGCCACTCAGCCGGGTCTCGGCGATACCGGTCGCGCCGCCTGTGCCGAGGAAGTGCGCACCGCTATGCAGCGCCTCGTCACCATCGGCAACAGCGAGTTCAACGGCATCTACCTGCTAGCCGGTACCGACAACCGCGAGCCGCCGCTGACCGAAACCGGCAATCCCAACGATGTAGTTCAATACGACGGCGACGAGCACCCCATGAGGATCTCTATTGCCCCGGGCCGGACGGCAGAGATTACTATCACTGGTCAGGAGCTTTTCAACTTCGAGGACGGGACCGGCAACCGCCCGGTGTCCGCGGTGGATGATGATATATTTCAGGTCATGGCCGATCTAGCCCGTGACATCGAAATCGGCTACACCGATGGCATCAACGAGCACATGAACGAACTGAAGACCTTGCAGGAGCATGTGCTGGTACAAAGAGGCAAGGTGGGGGCTTACGGCTTGCGCCTCGACCAGAATCTCACTATGGCCACAGACGGCGAGCTGCAAAGCCGCACTATCCTCGCCGAAATCGAAGACGTTGACCTCGTCAACGCTCTGCTGGAAGTTCAGAGGCAAACAATGGCCTATCAATCGGCCTTGGCGGCTACTGCCCAGATCGCCCAGATGCCGACACTGTTTGAGTGGCTATAAGACTGGAAGATGCGATGAAAATACAATCAGCGCGTTTCGGAGAACTTGAGGTCGCCGAGCGATCGGTGATACATTTTCCCGACGGTATAATCCCCTTTGGCAAGCATCTGGACTTTGCGCTGCTTCCCAGTCCGGAGCAAAGCTCTGCCGCCTGGCTGCAAAGCCTGCAATACCCCGAGTTGGCTTTCTGGGTCGGACATGCCGCCAAGCTGTTTCCGAAGCGCGATATTGGTGTCGAAGCCCATCATCTTCAGCTTATGCAGATACACCACCTTGAGCAGCTTTCCGTGCTCCTCATACTTACCGTGCAGCAGGGCGAGGTGACGGCTAATCTGCTGGCCCCGATCCTGATAGATGCCGAGCAGCGCATTGGACGGCAGATAATACTTACAGACCGCCTCGAACAGGTGCGCGTGCCGGTGCCGGCAGAGCGGCTGGTGGAGCAACCGGCGTGAACGTAAGGGCACCTTACTCAGGAAGAGAAGAAACCGTCCGCCATAGTCCCAAGGCTGACGGCGGAATTCGTTTCTATCCACGGAGGGATAAGACATGCTGGTCTTGACCAGACGGCAGGATGAAGAAGTTGTAATCGGGGATCATATCATCGTGAAGGTGGTCGAGGTCAAAGGCAATACGGTGCGCCTGGGCTTCGAGGCACCCGCAGATGTCACCATTCATCGCAAAGAGGTCTATGAGGAAATTGCCCGCGCCAACCGGATGGCTGCAAGCGTCAGCCCCGAGGATATAGAGAAGTTGCGATAGTAGCTGTCGGCTCACAAACACCGTCACATATCACACGCCCCTCACTGAAATCAGTGGGGGGCGTGTTGCTATTGGGCAGATTTTCCACAATGAATACAATAATTTTTTGGCCTTTTCACCACCAGTAGCTTCAGAAACCCCGACGCAAGCCGATAACTATACTCGCAGGGAAAAATATGAGGCCCGAGGCTACTTTGCCGTGACCCCGGGCCCCGCTCCTGGGTAGGAGATGCGACATATCGCATGGCCTGATGCAACCGGCTATTGTCACAACAGGTGTCACGCGCGTCGCTGCTTTATTTGTTGCATTTAGCGTGCCAAAACACCGAAGACGCTCGTCACAGCAACGAGGGCTCTCATAACCAGCCCACAGGCCTATCTCGCAAAACTACGGAGGTGACAAATAGAGTAAACGCCGTCGGGCTGGAAGCCCGACCTACGCGTGATTTAGAGTTGAAAAGCACTACCTGCAAACAATTTTCGACAAAGCGGTAAGGAAACCGCAGAAAGCAAAAAATCAAGGAGGAATAAGACGTGTCCTTAACCAGAATTAATCAGAACATATCAGCTATCAACGCGCAAAGAAACCTGGAGATCAACACCGGACGCATCAGCAAGAGCATCGAGCGCCTGGCAAGTGGTCTGCGCATCAACCGTGGCGCTGACGATCCGGCCGGGCTCGTGATGTCCGAACTTCTGCGTGCCCAGGTATCTGGTCTTGATGTCGCCCAGCAAAATGCCGAACAGGGCGTAAATGTTATCAAGACCGCTGAGGGCGCGCTTAACGAAGTCAATACTCTGTTACGCCAGATGCGCGACCTGGCCGTCAATGCCGCATCTGACTCCAACAACAACGATGACTCACGCGCTGCTCTACAGCAGCAGGTGACGTCCGGCATTAACACGATCAGTCAGATCGCCAATAACACCATGTACGGCAGCCGTAATCTACTTGACGGCTCAGCCGGCACCAAGACCACCATCATCAACCAGGGTGATATCGCTTCAGCGGCGCTGACCCTCGGCACCGAAGAGGCCGGCTACGTTGAGGTCACCATTGACACCGCGGCCGAGAAAGCCATCCTGGCGTCTCAATTCAAC
>JALGTY010000059.1 GCA_029821145.1 Candidatus Zipacnadia bacterium | reverse complement strand
CGTCAGGTCGGCAATCTCGGCCAGAGTATCTTCAATGGCGGGCCGGGCATCAACATTGCCGGCATAGATTATCGGGAGTCGATACTTGGCTCCGAGGCGGGCGGTCGGATTGGCCGCTGCGACCAGCTCGGCCATCTCGACCACACGGCGCTCTTCGCCGCCATCAATGCCGCCGGAGATCAGGATCATGTCCGGGCGCAACTGCCGCATCCGCTCGATGCGCTCGTGCGGCAGGCGGCCATCATCCAGCGCCAGCACGTCCATGACGATAGCCCCGGCGCCCAGTGCCGCGCGCTCGGCCGACTCAGCGGTCATCCGCCGCACCAGGCCCACGACCATTATCTGCAGCCCGCCGCCGGCCGAGCTGGTGGACAGGTACAGGTCGGTGCCCGTGTCACCGTCAGCGGGGCGGATGATATCCTCGCCCTCCAGCAGTTGCCGCCCCGCGAGCTCCTCGACCTCAGCCACAGCGTTGAGCACCCCGCGTGTGACGTCTTCGTAGGGCGCTTCGACGGTAGTAGGCGCCTCGCCGCGCGCGACCAGACGGTACTGGCCATCCTGCTTCTCGATCAGGATCGCCTTGGTGGTCGTCGAGCCACAGTCCGTGGCCAGTACCCTTGTTATCTCGCGCTCAGCCATGCTCAATCTTCTATCTTGTCACCGACGGCTTTGTCTTGCGGCTTGCTCCGATACCGGGCTTCCTCGGCGGCTTCGAGGCGTTGGATGAGCCATTCGATGTTGTCGCGGTTCTCCAGGCCCTCGGCTACCAGGCGGTAGTCACCCGGCGTGCAAAATGCCTCGAGAATCGGCTCGAAGAATATCATCGCCTGGCTTGCCACAAAGCTCAGCGGCCGGCCGGCTTCCAGCATGAAGATAGCGGGCATGCCCAGACGCCGCTGGCTTACCAGGTCCGCCAGCCGGCCCAGAACTTGTCGCTGTTTCTGCGTCTCCTCATCCGCCCCTAAGTTTTCCGGGTGCGACGAACTGCTCGACATACGCTCTTACCTCAGCCAGATTATCCGGACAGCGCAGGTAAATACCACGCCGGTACGCTATCCAGTTCAGCTTCGAGTATGGGCTCAGAAACACGCCGGTTTCATCACCAAAGTAGGCGGCAAATGCCTCCCAGGACCGGGCCGTCGTCGTAAGCGGCGTCCGCAGCCTCACGCCGTCCTTGTCAATGCGATAATTCGTGGGCAGATAGTACACCGCGGTGGCGGCAAACAATGCGACAAAGACCATCACGCCGTACCAGGCGCTCTCGTAGGACAGCACCACAACGGCCGATATGACCACGATCAACACGGCTACGGATGCGGACAGCGGCCGGTTATTGCGCGCTGGCCAGACGCGCCATTCCATCACACCGCCATTGTGCTGGACATCGGCCTGGGTCTCGCTCACTTGCCGCCGCTCCGGTCAGACAGGATACAATACCTCTAGCACCTGGCTATTCAATTCGCCAAAGACAAGCGACTACCTTCCCGCGCCAGGCAGGAAGCCGACGACTGCCGGGGAAATGGCCCGGTGTACACTCAACGCGCAAAATGGGAGTTGAGAAAAATGGAGCCGATCATTGCGATCTACAATTTCACCGAGCAGGACTTTGAGGCGTTCTGCAAAAATGGCGGCGCGGCGGGCTTTGCCTGCGCCGCAGTTGGCTTCTACAAGGGCTACCTCGATCTGCCGCTGGAGAATCTGTCCGAAGATGACACGGCCTACGTGCAGTCACATCTCAGCGCCGCCGGGATGGAGCTGGTGGCCATATATGCCGGTGGCGTGAATCTGCTTGCTGACGATGGCGAGGAGCTGCTGATTGCCAAGCTGCGGGGTGCGGCGAAGCTCGGCGTGCATACCCTCGACACCGGCAGCTTCGGCTTTACCGACAAGACGGCAGAGCAGATTGCCGCTGACACAGAAGTCTTCGTCGAGCGCATCCGCAGGGCCGGCGAGGTCGCCGATAGTCTCGACATCACGATTTGCCTGGAGACCCACGGCGGCTATACCGGCACCGCCGACACCTGCCTGCAGGCGATGGCCGACATTGACCACGAGCGGGTGCGGCTGGCCTACGACCCGGCCAACTTCCTGTATTACGAGGGCGTCCGGCCCGAAGAGCGCATCGAGGAACTCGTCCCCTTCATCGGCCACACGCATCTGAAAGACCAGCGCGGCGGCCAGGGCAATCCCGATTTCCCGCTCATCGGCGAAGGGGAAACGGACTATGATTTCCTGCTGCCGAAGCTGTGGGAGCTGGGCTATCGGGGCGCATATACGCTGGAACGAGCTCCGGGTGAGACGACAGAAGAACGCGCCGCATCAATGACTGCAGCGTACGAGTTGATGAAGGAATTGCTCGGCGCTTAGCATGGTCATTGCAGTGCGACAGCGTTATTCAGGAGGCGTGGTCTGTTTCAGTTTCAGGGGACTTGAGTTGGTGCCAAGGCGGCGCTGCATGGCCCGGGAGATCGGAGATGATCTCCCGGGCCTTTTTCCGACGAACAATTTATTTCGTGGAGCAGGAGAAAACGCTCACGGCAGCGAACACTAGCTCCGAGTAGAACCCATGGCCGTTGGGCGAACGGCGGAGGCTGCTTGGCCTCCGCTGGACCGTACGTCAGTGCGGGTGCTAACATCGGCCGGGAAATGCTAGTGGAGGTGCGAAGATGAGAGTATGGAATTGGATTCTAGTAGCGCTGTCGGTAATACTGGTCGCTGTGCTTGCAGGCTGTCACAGCGGCGGCGGCTGCCCTGGGTAACCCCGCCGAATAACGGTGGCAATGATGCCGCGGGCGCTTTGGCCGTGAAGGCCTACGAGGGAAGCTGCCAGGGCCACTGGGTGAACAACACCTTTGGCAGCCAAGGGCGGTGCCCTTACCGGCAGTGCTGGCAACGTGCCTAGCCCTGCCAGCGACAGAGTTGGTGCGACCGGAAACGTCACTTCGGCTACCGGCATGCTGACTCTGAACAAGCAGTAGCGGCCGCTCGGCTCTGGGACAACTCGGGCGGCAATGCCGGAGCCGTATTGGCTCTGGCCTTGGTCAGTGCCATCGAGATGCCTGTGGGACAAGCGTGGAAGACTGGGGACATTCCGGCGGCTGGCTAAACGTCGCTTGCTTCAGCCTCAGGAGGGTCCAGTTTGTGCCATAGCGGAGATACGTGGCCCGCGAGATCGGAGATGATCTCGCGGGCCTTTTGCTGCACGGCCTCGGCGGTTTGCGCATTGAGGTAGCCGCCTGCGACGGCCTCTTGCAGTTCGTCCTCATCCAGCAACCGCGGTTGCTCGCCAGACGGCCGCCAGATGTCGAGCAGCAGGTCGGTGTACTCCACCTCAGCGGTGCGTATCTGCACCGGCGAGGTGAGGTGAATCAGATCGGCCAGATGCGCGCCGTCAGGATAATACATCTCCCACCAGACCGATGAGGCGGCCTGGACATAGTGCGCCAGAGTGATACTGCCGGCCGGAATCACCATGCCGGCAACCTCGCTGGCCTCTTCATTGACATAGCGCAGCACCAGGTAGCCCTCGCGGCGCAGGAAAACCTGGCAGGGGAAAACCTGATCCGGCTTCATTGCGCGATGCCTGATCTCGGTAAATACTTCGGTCACGTTACCCACCCACGGCCAGGGCGAAGATTCCGCCGAGTACAAGTAGCCCGGCCAGCAGACGCACGCCCAGTGTGCCCTCGCGCAGCCGGGTCGCTCCCAGCACAATACCCACTAGAATGCTGATATTGCGCGCCGCCGCGACGTAAGCCACTGACTCGCGCATCATGGCCGTGACGACCAGGCAGTAGGCGATATACATCAGTACGGCGGCGCCAACGATGAGGCGGCCGTTTTGCCGAAATTCGGTCCTGAACGCGGCGGCACGTTTGCGCACCAAAAGCACCGGCGTAATGGACAGGATTATCACCGTTTCCATCAGAAACAGATAGCTTGTCACCGAGGAGCCCTGGGCTCCGGCCTTATCCACTACATGGTACAGCGCAATGGTGACGGCTGCAAACAGTGCAAAGCCTACCGAGGAGGCGGGTCGGGAAGTGGCCGCTGCGGCGGTCTCTCCAAACAGCAGGTCATAGGCCAGAATCAGTGTGCCGATGAGGATGACAATGATGCCGGCGGAGCCGACGACTGAGGGCTGCTCGTGCAGAAATACCCAGGCCAGGCCAGCGATTATCACCGGCGCGACCCCGCGTGAGACGGGATAGACCACAGATAGATCGCCACGGTTGTAGCCGGCGCCCATGAAGGAAAAGTACGCCGCCTGGATGACACCGCCAAGGAGCGCCAGCTTCCAGGCGCTGAAGTCAGGTGCGTGACCGAACTGGCCGGAGGATGATACGTAGATGAGATAATCGGCCAGCACTACGGTGCCGGCCACCAGAGGCGCCACCGCAGCCAGACCCCACAAGAAGCTGAGGCTGTCTTTGGCGCGCTTGGCCCAGTAGTTCCACGCCGCGTGCATGCCGGCGGATGCAAAGACCAATACTAGCGCTATGGGGTCCATGTGAAAGCTCGTTTCGAGTTACATCAAGACACCTGGGAAGTTACGTTCGGGCCCAGATGACGACATTCCTGCCCGCAGAGCAGACGCTGCGTCCTTCGGCAGCAAAAAGGGCCGGAAAACCTGCGAGGTTCCCGGCCCGTGTTTGAACGCGAATGGGTGGTCTAAATGATGTCGTCGCCGGGCGGCGGGGCTGGCTGATCAATGCCCGCCACTACAACATCGAAGAACTCGGAAACAGCGATTTTTCCGGTGTAGTCCTTGGCATAGACCCTGATACTGTAGGTGAGGGGGCTGGTAGCATCTTCCTGGTTCTGGCGGATGAGGTTGGGATCTATGGGTATGTCTCTGCGGTATGTGCCGTCTTTGGCAGTGCCCGACACCAATCCGAACTTGTAGGTCAGCTCGTTGTTGTTGGGATCCACTACCTCCCCGCGGACGACCTTAAGTCCGTCGCCGTCGTTAATTGCGGCGGTAACGGTGACGTATCCCCCGGACGCGTTCAACTGCCGAGGGCTGAGGAGGACACTGGTAATCTCGGGCGCACGCGATGCTGTGACTGTAATGCTGCCTTGGGCGGAGATATTGCCGCTGGTAGCGACTATCGTGCCGGTGCCCTGTTTCAGTGCGGTGAACTTACCGCTGACGTCTATCACGCCGATGTCATTAGTCAGATACCAGGTCGGCTGTACCCCCAGCAGCCCGGATGCGCTGTTGACAGGGGCGGAGAACTGGATTTCGCCGTTGACATCCACGGTGGCCTGGCTGGGCGTGACGTTGATGTTGTAGGGCGATTCCAGGGCCAGCGGCAGGAGGGCGACGGTGATGGTAGTTTCCTCGTCCTTGGCAAGGCCGACTCCGGATACCGTCTGGGTACCATAGTTTGGGTTGGCGATGGTATCCACGGTCAGCTCGACGGTCCCTGTACCGACCGGTACGTCTTCAATGGTGAAGTCGCCCTGGGCATCAGCGACCGTGGACTGGCCGGTGGACAGCGAGATACGACTGCCGGGCAGCGCTTCAGTGGTGCTATCAGCTTTGATGACCCGGCCCGTAATAGTCCCGGTGTCCACCGGCGCCGGAGCGGGTGGCGGCGGTGGTGCAGCATCTCCACCACAACCGGCGACAATCACAATAGCCAATAGTGAAACGACAATCGCGAGGCGGCCATAAACCGACATACGTTGTCAGCCCTTTCTCAGTGTCCAATCCGCGCTACCGACCGGTTCCCGAACTAGCGACTAAGACTAATACTCATCAGCCGCCGTACCTGCTGGCCATTTTCGGCCCGGGCATTGACAGCCACCAGATAACGGCCGCCGGGCACCGGAGCGCCGTAGCTGTTATGTCCGTCGAATAATATAGTATGATTTCCGGCCAAACGCAAGTACTGCTGCTCAATTTTGCGCACACAGCGGCCGGCGATATTGAGGACTTCCACCGTGGTCTCGGCAGGTTGAGACAGCGAAAAAACGATATGCACGGTGCCGCTGCCGGCAGGCTGCACACTCATCGAGTTGATAACCAGCGAGCCGGTACCCTTCTCCTTGACGATGAGCTGCAGCCGGCGGGGCCGCTCTGAGCGGGCAGTGAAGCGGTAACCAGCCGCCGTGCGTATATAGGTGCTCTTGCCGGTGAGTGGGTCGTGCAGAGTGACACTGTAATTGTTGGGGACGCCACTTAGATCAGGCAGGACCACTTCGACCTCGGTGCCGGGCTGCAGGTTGTTGATATCGAGGCTCCATACCCATCTTCTGGCAGTCTCGGCACCCAGTGAAATAGCGTATGGTCTGAAGTCTTCATCGCGGTTGGCGGCGCTCAGATACAGTTGCGGACGGTTGTTGATCGGCGGCGGCGACGCGATGGTATAATCGCTCTGTGCCGTGCCGACATAGTTGTTGGCATCCACAGCGCCACCGGCACGCAACACTACTTGCGCGTGCCAGCCGTGGGCCCATATCGCGTCGGCACGGGCCGCGGAGGTAGGGGCTGCGGCGGTGGTGCCGCCCGGGCGGGCAAGGGTCAAAGTGCAAGGTTGCAGGACTTTGACCCAGAAGCCGGTCCAAGGTGGAATCAGACTACTAGTCTGGCCCACGTCGGGATAGGCAAGCCGGTATTGACCCTCAGCCGGAGAGTAGATCCAGGCAAAACAGCGCATGATGCCGGCGGCTTCCGCGCTGGTCAGGTCCATCGTATTGGAATTGTAGGTGACCGTAGAGGCACCGAAATCCAGCGGCGCGAAGAAGGGATTGCCTAACTGGTGCCAGCCCGGTGTCAAGGCAATAGCGAAGTCGCCGCCGGGAGCAGTAGCGCCGGTGGGCTGGATGACAGTGACTTGGTCAAGCTGCACCCAGAAGCCGCGGCCCAAGGCCAGCTTCAGCACCTCGGGGACGCTGCCGGGAGAATACGTGACGTACTCTCCGGCCGCGGTGTCCCAGCGGGCAGCTTGCAGGTCCTGGGGCGCGATGTTGAGCAGTGTGGCCGGGTCGCGATCCGGCGGCACCGCAGGAGGCCCTATGAACAGCAGGCCGGGGCCAAGCGGGATGTTATTGTTCGGATACGACTGCACCGGCCCAACAGCCTGGAGGTTGCGCTGCTCGTTTGACGCAGTATCGCGCACCCCCACAGCGTAGTAGTAGTCAACCCCGTCCTGCGTGCTGTTGTCTGTCCAGGTACTGGTGTTGGAGTCGGTGATGCTCTTCATGAGCGTGAGGCCGAGGGTTGACGAGAAGTTGCGCTCGCTGCGGTAGATGCAGTAAGAAGCGAAGTCAGCCGGCGGCGTGTAGCCGGGCCAGGCCAGCACGATAGCGCCGCCGTCATCATTGGCGCGATCGAGAGCCGACAGGTCGTCAATGGGCGCCGGCGCTCCGTCGTTTTGCGGGATGACGCCATCAGAGGTCTCGCTGTCGGAGGTGAGGGTGCCGTCGGTGGAACGGACGATATAGTAATAGGTCTGGCCATCGCTGACATCGGTATCAACATAGGTCGTGGTACCGGGGGGCAGGTCGGCGACTTGCTGAAAGTTGCCGCTTTCGCCCTGGCGGCGCAGTATCAGGTAGGCGGTCAGCGAGTTGGCGCCACTGCCGTCGTCGGCGGACTTGGTCCAGGTCAGAGTAATGCTGCCGCCATCATCATTGGGCGTGTCGTGGGCCTGGAAGTTGGTCACGGCAGCGGGCGCCAATATCTGGCCCAGCGTACGCCCGCAGTTGATGCGACCGGTGCCCAGAGTTCCCGCGTATCCGGGGTTGAGGCCGTCTATATTGTCGGCGTTGTTGCGGATGACCTGATAGACCTGCGCCGGGGTGTAGCCGGGATGGCGAGTGAGCACCAGCGCGGCCAGGCCGGACGCCAGAGGACAGGCAAACGAGGTGCCGGTGTTGGTACCAAAATAGCTGTCCAGATGGCTGAAAGTGGGATCGTAGTAGTTCGGTCCGAACATCGCTGAGCCGGGTGCGGATACATCTACGAAGCTAGCTGACGAAGTGTCAAAGTTGCTATACCACGCCCGCTTGTCATAGCTGTCCACACCCGTAACGCCGAGAATGTAGTTGTCCGCAAACACGTTCGGCCCGTCGTTGCAGACCGGCGAGGTCCAGGTGCTTTCGGAATTAGTAAGCTCCTCGCCTGCGTTGCCGGCGGCGCATACCACCACAATGCCCGCCTCATAAGCGCGCTCGATCGGCGCGCTGAAGCTTTCCTCGTAAGGCGAGCCGATGCTGAGATTGATGATGTCCGCGCCGTTGTCAACAGCGTAGTCAATCGCCTCAACAACCGTCGAGACGTAGGTCGTGCCGTCGTCGGGGAACACCTGCAGGGCCATGATGGTGGCGCGCCAGCTTACACCGACAGTGCCATAGTTGTCGTTGCCGATGGCCGCGGCCAGGCCGGCCACCAAGGTGCCGTGGCTGACCTGGTCGTCCGGCTCGCCATTGTTGTCGTTGTCCAGTCCGTCCGGCTCGGGGTTGGGGTTATTATTGTCGTTCTGGAAGTCCCAACCGCGCCAGTCGTCCACATAGCCGTTGCCGTCATCGTCAATGCCGTTGCCGGGGCTCTCGTCGGCGTTGATCCAGATGCTGTTTCTGAGGTCAGGGTGGTCGGTGTCCACGCCGCTGTCAATGACGGCTATGACCACGCCGCTGGACCCGATAGTCACATCCCAGCCGCTCGGCGAGTTGATTTGGGGGTGGTGGTACTGGTTAGAGTAGCGAGTATCGTTAGGAATGCGGGCGGTCTGGACGGCCAGATCAGGCTCCACGAAGTCAGCACCGGCAGCAGCGATACGGGCGGCGGCAGTGTACAAGTCGGTACCGGGCGGCAATTCGACTACCGCGATCCGGCCGCCTCCAAGCAGCTTGGACACCTCTCCGCCGGCTGCCGTGGCGAGGCGCACGGACTCAGTGTGGAACTGCCTCAGAGAAAGCGGATAAATACGCGTGCGGGACGGGCCAATGCCGACCAGCAGGCGATCAGCAGCGGCAATCAATGGCTGGCGCGCTGATGAGACGTGGACGCTGCCGTCACTAAGCTGCCAGTGAGAAAGCTCGACAATCTTGCGGGGAGCGGCGAAGCCCTGGGAGATAAACAGCCCAGCGGCCAGTATGATGAAGACGATACTCCTAGCGACATGGTGTCGGGCTATAAGCCCCGCCGTCGCTGGGCTGTGGCGGGTAAGCCCGACCCACGAGATAGTAATAAGGTTATTTTTACGATTCACCTGGCCGACGACCTCCTGATGCTCGTTGGGGCGCGGTGACTGGATGCAGGTCGGTAGCGGCCCGCGTTGTACCTATCCCTCCCAGGTGTGAACTGTCTAGGTTAGCGTTGTATCTGTAGGGCGCCGATAGCCTTTGCCACCGAGCCGTCATCGGTCTTGGCGACCACGCAGACGAGATAGCGTCCCCGCGGGACCCGGGTGCCGTTGTCGGCTTGCTGATCCCACAGTACCACATTAGCCCCCGCTGCCAGCAAGCGGTCAGCGGCCAGTCTGCGCACACTGCGGCCCGCGATGTTGAGTATTTCAACATCCACAGCGGCGTCCTGGGACAACGTGAAACAGATCTGTGCCCTGCCACCACCGGTGGACATTGCCTGCAGTCCGCTGACTGTGAGTGCAGAAGCGCCTCGTTCACTTACAACTACCTCAAAGTGCCGCTCGTTGTGCTCGGCCCCAAGCTGATAGCTGTAGCCGGTGGTCGTCCGCATATTGACGCTACCGCCGGCCTCGAGGTCAGTCAGTGTCAACTTGCACGAAGGTGGCACCTGGCTCAAATCCGGCCAGCTCAATTGGACCGTTTGTCCCGGCTCGGCGGCTGTGACCCTTACCTGCCATGTATGCAGACTATCTACCGATTTGACGAAACTGGTGGCACTATAGTTCCTACCGGCAGTGGCGACAGCCAGGTTGATTCCTCCGTCGGGTGGCGGCGGGCACAGTACCCCGGAGAGCTTCTCAGCCTGCGGATTGACACCAACGAAATTGTCAGTGTCAGCCGCATCACCGGTCTGTGCGACCAACCGCAGGAACCAATGCTCCTCGTCAACTACGGGTTTGGCGCTTGCGGCCTGTCTGCTTGATGCACTCCCCACTGTCGGCCGCGGCAACTCCAGTGTCCCCTGTTCAAATGCCCGGAAGTAGAAGCCTTCGTCCTTGGGCACTTGATCTTTGGCAAAGGGCATGTAGGCGCTTATCAGTTTGTAGCTGCCGGTGAATGGGTCATAGCCCCACACATAATCCCGCGTGTAGCCTGTGCTGTTCGACGTGGCCAGATCCATCTCGCTCCCAAAGACCGTAACCTTAGCACCCGCAATCGGCATATCCTGAACGTACGGGTTGCCGAGCTGGTTCCAGCCCGGGGAGAAGTTCACAGAAACATTGCCCGGCGGTGCGGACTCGCCGCTGATGTTGAGCTCCTTCGCAGTCGGGGTGCGATACCAGAAGCCCCGGCCGAGCTGCTGCTGCAGGAATGTAGAGTTCGGCGACTCCGAATAGACGACATAGCCACCGTTGCTGCCGAGAGTGGGGTCCCAGCGGGCCAGCGGTAGGTCAGCGGGGTCATCCACTCCGAAGATGTTGCCCATGTTGTTGTTGTGCGCTTTGACGCCGATGGCGATCATGCTTAGCCCCTGCGGGAACCTGACCAGGAAGATGGGGTTGGCGACGACCGGTCCCGCACAGATGACCTCGGTGATCTCGTTGGGCACCGTCGCATCGTCCTGGACGGTGACGGCGTAGTAGTACTCCTTGCCGTCAACGACTTCTGCTTCATCAGTCGCGGGGTCGTCCTTGTCAATGTAGCTCTTCTGCTCCTCATCCTCGATAGTTGCTATCGGCTGGGCCAGAGCAGTCACATCAGTAAACGGCGCATCAGCGCGCCACACCCGATAAGCGGCGAAGTCGCCCGGGGGGACGTAATCTGTCCAGGTTAGTTCAATCGCCCCACCGTCCCGGCCATACACGTCGACGACCAGCATGCCCTCTTCAAGCGCCGGCGGCGCGGTGTCGTCGCGGGACTGGGCGGGCAGCGTCGGGTCGGTGAACACCTCAGTGGAGGCATCGCGTACACCGAGGCGATAGTAGTACGACTTGTCGTCGTCCACCGGACTGTCCACATAGGTTGCGATGCCCGGGTCCAAACTCTTCACCGTGACAAAAGAGGCTACTTCGTCGCTTTCAGAGCGCTGCACCCGGTAGCCGATGACATCATTGAAGCCTTTGCCGTCATCAGCCGACAGCGACCATGCGACCGTGATACTGCCGCCGTCATCGTCGGGTGTATCGTAGGCCGTAACAGTGCGTGGGAGTGCCGGTGGGAGGTCCTGCAAGCAGTTCTGAGAATTGACCCGCCCCGCCCCCATCATGCCCACAAAGCTGGGGTTCAGGTCATCTATGTTGTCGGCGGCAGTCCTGATCTGGCTGAGAATCCCGGCCGGGGCTGAAGCGGGAAAGTGCGCGTGAATCAGCGAGGCGAGGCCGGCGACGACCGGACAAGCCATCGAGGTGCCGCTCATTTGGCCGTAAGGACTGATGAAACCGAATTCCGGGTGGTCAGGATCGTAATAGAGCGTACTAAGGATATCCTGGCCGGGGGCCATGACATCCACGAAGTTGCGGGATGAGTTGTCAACGTTACTGAAGTATGTAACATGGTCGTAGCGGTCGGTAGCGCCGACGCCGATGACATTGTTGTCCGTGAAGTTGGGCCCGTCGTTGCAGACCGGCGACATCCAGCTTAGGGGGTCATCGGTGAAAACCCAGGCGTCGTTGCCCGCTGCTGCGACTATGGTAACGCCGGCTGCCACAGCGGTCGCGAACAGGTCCGTGTACTGATCGCTCCATCCACCGCCGAGGCTTAGACTGACAACATTGGCCCCGTTGTCTATCGCATACTCAATGCCTCCAATGATCCAACTATCAAACCCCTCGCCCGTGTGGCTCATGACCTGCAGCGCCATGATGCGGCAGTTCCAGTCGTGGCCCGCCACGCCCTCGTTGTTGTCAGTCGTCGCGCCGATGATGCCGGCACAGTGGCTGCCGTGCGTAACGCCATGATCATCCTCGCCGCTCGGGTTGGGCATCGGATCGTTGTTGCCGTTCACGAAGTCCCACCCGACCACATCGTCCACATAGCCATTTTGGTCGTTGTCAGTGCCGTCACCAGCAATTTCGTCCTGGTTGACCCATATCCGGTCCATGAGGTCAGGGTGGTCAAGGTCAACGCCGCTGTCAACTACCGCGACGACAGAGGTTGTGCTGCCGGTCTGCACGTCCCAGGCCTCGGTGGCCTTGATGAGTGGCCAGTGCCACTGCTCGTCGTAGCGGGTGTCGTTCGGGACGCGCATAATATATTTCGCGCGGTCCGGGGAGACAATGCCAACACCGCCCCTGCCACTGATCGCGTTGACGCCATCATTGACGCGCTGGCCCTCGGGCAGCCTGAGCAAATAGCGATTGCCATAGCTGTAGGCCTTGATGACCTGGGTGTTGGTTGCGGCCAGGAGGCGCTCCAGATCAGCAGGGGTGGCCGTCGGCGCCATCCGCACCAACACCTGTCCTGCCGCCGCCAGGTCCGGGACCGTACGCACAGTGCCCCCCGGGCCGGGAACTCTTAACATGCGAGGGGAGACTTGCTCCAGCCTCACCTCGCCCGCCATCTGAGCCACAGCCGTCTGCGTGATGAGTGCAGACAGTACGATCGCAGCCAATAGAGCGCGTACACACAAACGCCTAACGCCAGTTTCTGGCCTCAGTAATCGGCCGGAGTTGATCACCTTAGATCTCCTCCTGTTGTTCTTCTTGACTTCTTCCGAAGGACGAAGCAGCTTTGATAGTATAACCTATCAAAGCAGGTGTCAACAAGTAGAGTATCAGATAGACTGAAGGATGTATTGACGGCGAGCAACTAATTCTGTATCATATGTCGTGTTGTCTGCAAACAATCTGAGTCAGGCGCCCGCGGGCAAGACCTGCATCAGGGTGGGGAACAAAGGAAACAAGCCCTGGCATTTTGCGAAATGTCGCAGGTTGGAGACCCCATAGCGGAGCGCCGCAAACACAATCCGGGAGGGACACACAGATGAAACGATTCGTAGTACCCATCATGATACTGGTACTGGGCGTGTTACTTGTGGCCTGTGCCAGTGCCCAGAACAACTGGGCGGACCGAGTAACGATATCTGGCTACTTGCAGGCCAGATACGACGGGGGCGATACTGCAGTGCAGGACTTCACCCTCCGCCGTGCCTTCCTCAACATCGCAGGACAAGCCGGCGACAAAACAAACGTCGTACTGACACTCGCAACATTCGACCCCATGCCGGGGACGAGCCGTCAAGACGACATCATGGTCTATAACCTGTTCATAGACCACAAAATCAATGATGTATGGTCAGCCAGGTTCGGTCAGGTTCCGACCTACTTCGGCCTGGAAGCCTGGCAGGGCTCGAGCCAGCGTGTCGCCTTGGAGCGCGCAATGATTCTGCAAGGCGGCGGCGCACCCGGTAACACCTCCGGCTTCTACTTCTTCGGCGCACCGGACCG
>JALGTY010000463.1 GCA_029821145.1 Candidatus Zipacnadia bacterium | reverse complement strand
ATGATGTCCACGATCGTACCCGTGAAGTCACCGGGCATGGTAACGCCGAACTTGCCGGTCTTCAGGTACGTGCCGCGACAGGCCTCAGCCGCGATCACCTCACCGGCGGCGTTCGTGCGCAGGAGAGCATAGCGCGCATCGGTCTCGCCGCCATCAGACAGCCTCACTGCCCCGGCTTCAGATTGGTAAATGATCGTGTCCGTGTGACCGCCAGTCATCTCGAGCCGCAGGGCCACAATATCGCGCTCGTTGCCGCTCAGGCTTCTAACCTCCAGTGGGATCACCGAGGCAGTGGCTGATGTCTCGCCTTCCCGGTAGCCCTCGAGCACGTGTACGAACCGGCTGTTGCACACTTCGTCGGGCCCGTCTGCCACCCGGTACTCGACAAGGAAATCGCGCGCATCCATGAAGGCCACATTGCCGTGAACTCGGTGGCCCTTCGGCAGAGGCTGGGTGATGATGCCGATCCACGGTCCCTGGGCTCGGATCAGCTTCGGCGACCCGCCGGGTTGACGGATGCCGATGAGCCTCAGGCGAACCTGGCCTACATCCTCAGGCAGTGGGCGCACGAAGGGCTTCCCACTCACATCGCGCGGCGCATAGGCGCCGATGTCGGTCTTCCAGGTCAGCTCCCAGGTCTCGCCCGGCTCCGCCAGGCGCTGGACGTGCCTCACGAGCCGGAAGTTGCGGTAGTGGTACGTGTCTTCGG
This sequence comes from Candidatus Zipacnadia bacterium, assembly GCA_029821145.1. GTDB lineage: Bacteria > Armatimonadota > Zipacnadia > Zipacnadales > UBA11051 > UBA11051. Next base: position 1,858 of record JALGTY010000463.1, on the reverse strand, counting down.
GCAGTTCGTCGCCGAAGAAAACCTCGGCGAGGTGCTCCGCCTCTGCTTTCACGGGCGGCAGCTTGTCTTCGCCGCGGCCAGCCCACGCGCTCTGGTAGAAGGCATGTCGCTGGCCCCCACTCAGCTTGAGGATATCAATGGCGTACGGGCGTCCGTTGGGGCCCTCCACGGCGATGAGCGTGCGTCGGAAATCGCTGACATCCTTGTTCATTCGGGCCCACGAATAGTGGTCACTGACATCGAGGACCTGGAATCCCGAGCCCGGCTCGCCCGCGGCCTCTCCGCCCTTGTATGTGATGACCTCTCCATATCCGCGGTTGTCTCCCCAGCCACCCCCGGTCGCAACCTCATCCACGGTCACATTGTTCTGGCAGAGCGGGCTGCGGACATAATTCCTGGCCCAACCGCTCCAGCCGCCGCCGGCCTCAGCAATCTCGTACGGGTAGTCCATCTGCTTGAGAGCTTGAAACTCCGGCCGCTCCCACTGCAGCGGAACATTCAGCGAGCCCGCCGCATATCCGCCCCGGCGCATCACCGGCACGCCGTCCACCCAGCACCCCAGACTCAGCGCGTCGTGGCCGTTGTGCAGGCTCGCGCGGGTATAGTTCAGCGAGATCTCCTGCCGGTGCCCGGGACCGCCGACGCGCAGGACGCCAACTCCATAGCCCGCCCAGTTGCGGCTACCGATCTGCTCGTTGGCTCGCACCTTCTCGGCATCTGTTGTCCAGTTGCGCGGGAAAGCGTACTCGTGCTGGTCGCCAAACTCCAGTTGCATGCCCCGTACGGTACGCAGCTTGCGCATCTCATCATTCGCCGCCCAGTAGAACGGGTGGTCTTTGAGGAAGTCGGGGTAGTACTGCAGCCAACCCTTCGGGTCGCGCAGGAACGGATAGAAGTACCCTCCGGGCATGGCCATGTAGTTGGGTGCACCTTCGCCATTCAACCCATCCTGGTACGTGTGGTTGTACAACGTCACCTCCTGCGCGGGCCCGGCGAATTCGGTCAGTTCCTCGTCCTGAAGCAGCAGCCCCAGTAGCCAGAGGTCCACATAGTTGGCTTCCTGGTAGTTGGTCAACAGCTTCTGCCCGAAAACGCTCTTGAACATCAGCGACAGCTCGCGCAACAGCCTGGTCATGATCTTTCGATCAAGGGCCTCAGGATCGCCGTACTTCTTCTGCGAATAGTACTTGAAGGCCGGGTGGTGACGTACCCGCGCGAACGGCTCGACCCAGATGTGCTCATCGGACATATTGAGCCAGCCCTTGCTGGCCAGCGGCGTGCGGCGGCTCCAGGCCCCCAGGTAGCTCACTTCGAATATGGCTGGACGTGGCACGGCCTCCCATTCGGCGCGCGTCAGGGGCTTGCCGTCCTTGCCCTTAGCCAATTCGTTGCGGTAGCACAGGGGCAAGCCGTAGTAGGTGTCAGCCACTTTGTCAAGGATCACGGCAATCTTGTGCGCATAGAGCGGATCGGCCGTCTCTTTGAACTCGTTCGCAAAGTCCCGAACGCGACTACAACCGTAGCTGAGCCAGCGTCTCTGGTCGAAGATGGTCTTGATGAACAGCTCCCACTCGACACCGTCTTTGTCCGTATAGAGAGTGCCGGGCACCTCCACCCAGCTCTCGTCGAGATGCAGGAATTTCGCAGTGGTGTTGGGCTTGAGCGGATAGTCCGCCGGAGCGTCTTCCACTCGTCCATACAGGTCCGTACCGCAGCAGCTTGTGGTCGCGTGGTAGGGATTCTCCGGGTCATATCTCAAGGAAAGGGCTTTCGATCCGCAGAAGGGGCAGTACTTGATCATCACCATAGCGGCTTTGTCCCGATCCGGTGAGCCGGAGTGCACGCGCCCAAAAGGCGC
>JALGTY010000462.1 GCA_029821145.1 Candidatus Zipacnadia bacterium | reverse complement strand
TATCATTGGCCAGGAGCGCATCGTGACCAATCGCAGCGGCCTGTTCGGCTGGGGCGACGATTCTGAGCACGAGGTGCATGTCTTCGACGACGAGGGCCGGGAGGTAAACGATTTCGCCGCCCCGCTGCAGAGAATTGACGGCAAGACCTGCACCGAACTGCGCATTGCAGAGGGATGGAGTGCGGCGATAATCCGCAAATAGCCAGAAACACAGTGGCTTGCGCACAACGATGGCAATGGCGAGACCGCGGGCTTCATCGGCCTGGATGTGGACTTCTTCACGTTCTGCTTGTCGATGGGCGAGGATAGCGAACGCAATAAAGCGACGATTCGAGGTACCATCGCGCGGTCAGCCAAAGCGACGATTCGAGGTACCATCGCGCGGTCAGCCGTGTAATCTGATGATTCCGAAACAGGACTCTTGTACGCCTGTGGAGAATTACCACAAGGAACCCAAAATGGCGCAGTGCGGGCCAAGTGTGTGCCGACCGCTTTTTCGGTTCGGCACCCGTGCGGCCAGCAGAAAGGGGAAGAAACATGAAAAAGACGGTGTTTGTGATGACATTAGTTCTGGTCCTACTAGCGGCGGTTTTCGCACAGAAGGTGGACAGGTCACAGCCTGGTGACGGGCTATTCTTTGACGTGCTGCCCGTGACGATGCAGGGCTATGTGCTGGTGCCGGCGCGGCCGTTCATTGAATGGCTTGGCGGCACACTCGAATACCAGGACGGCCACCTGACCGCATACCAGTTCCGTAGCGACGGGCCTCGTGTCGAACTGTGGCCGGGAGATACGCGTGCCCTGTGGTCCGGTGATGAGTACGAACTTGATATAGCACCAGTGCTCATCCAGAATCGCCTCTTTGTTCCGCTACGCTTTGTGGCCGAGGCGTACGGAGTACGGGTGGACGTTGAGGGCCGCACTTTGCGCCTGCGCTTCTGCCAGTACTGGCAGAAGGCGGAGATGGCCATTCCACCTGCGGCGGCGTCGCACGAACGTGCCGTCTGGAGCAAAGTTGCCTCCTGGCACGAACAGGCCGATACCCGCATCGGGCGGGAGAATATCGGCATCAGGATATTGTCCGACGCGGTGGACACCAAGAACGGTGTGGCCTCAGTGACGCTGATGGCCAAGTGGAAAGGCGGTCGTGTGACCCAGGATGAGTTCTCTCTGCGTCTGAGGCGCAGTGGCTGGAAGATCGTTGACCGCAAGTCCACAGCCGTTGACCGTGTAGATCAATTCCCGTACTAACTGCTGCCCATGCTCGATCTCAGATGAAACGGAGGGAGAGACGTGAGAAAAGCCGCGTTCGTGATGACATTGGTGTTGGCCTTATCAGTGGCCGCCTGCGCTCAGACGGTGCCCAAGGCAGAGCCTGGTGGCGGGCTATACTTCGACGTGCTGCCCAGGACCATGGACGGGCGGGTGATGGTGCCGCTGCGAGCGATATTCGAGTGGCTGGGCGCGAAGGTGGAATACCAGGCCGGCCAGATTACCGCCTACGATGCCGGCGGCCAAACGCCGAGGGTGGTACTGCGGATCGGCCAGGCGCAGGCGCAACTGTCAGGACAGCCCTATCAGCTTGATGTCCCGCCAGTGGTCATCGAGGGCCGCACCTTCGTCCCCCTGCGCTTTGTGGCTGAGTCGTTCGGCGTATGGGTGGATGCGAAGGGCCGGACTGTGACATTACAGATGCCGCAGTACAACCTCAAGGCCGAGATGGCGATCCCGCCTGCCGGGGGCTCCCACGAGAGCAAGATCTGGGGCATCATCGCCAACTGGTACATGGCGGAAGCCGGCGCGCCCGGTCCTGCGGTCGTTGGCATCAGAGTGCTGGCGGATGAGGCGGACGCCGATGCCGGTGTTGCCTCTGTCAAGGTTGTCGCCAAGTGGAGAGCCGGCACTTTTACGCAGGACGCCTTCAGCCTGCATCTGGAGCGCACCGGGTGGGAAATTGACGAACGCAGGTCCGCGGCCATCCACTAGAAGCGGTTTCTCAAAACCTCGTTTTCGGAGACTCCGTTGCCTTGCGGAGGGGCCGAATGGGTGGCCTGAGCGAAGCGAAGGACGGGCCCCATCCGGCCCAGCCGTTTGCCGTTGTCGTTTGGACTAGCCCAGTGGCAACCGACAAACGACGCGAATCTAGGTCACCAGGCACTAGCCCCAATACCGTTCATTTAAGCACCTTAACGCAGCTAGCGAAGTCTATCCGCGATGGTTTCACTGTGCATCGGGCACCACCCAGCTACGGAGGCATACCAATGGCACGCAAGATTGACCCGAAAAAGCTCCGTGAAATGCAGCGCAGTAAAGACCCCGTGTCGACTCCGCCGCCAACACAGCCGCCTCAAGGTCAATATCCGCCAGTTGAAGCTCAGCCAGAGACGCAACCACCACCTGATACTGAAACCGATACGGTCTATGTTCCAGTACCAGTTCCACAAGCCGAGACTGACGATTCGACCAAGAAGGGCTTCAACCTCGGTTTCGGTCTTGCCATCGGCTGTGCGGTAGGCTGCCTGGTGTTATTAGCAATTATTTTCGGAGGACCAATACTCATAGCCATGTGGACTGCTTACGGAACGCCTATAGGCGACTAGTGGGCATAGCCTGCCGCGCGTGTGCTCTCAAGCACCACCTTGGCTATTTCGTCGGGGAGTTCCTTGGGTGCTATGGTACCACCAGAGGTATTGATGGGATCTCCGAAGATGAAGTTCTCAAGCCGCTTCCAGCCGGCACACTCGTTCGCCTGAGTACGCATTGCTCTGCGTGGCTGTGGCGCATCCGGTGAGCCGGATGAAATAGGGAGAGATTGCACGTGCGAGAATTCAAGAAGTTGATTCTGATAGCTCTGGACATGCTGCGCTCCGACCATGTGGGATGCTATGGCTACCCTCGGGAGACTTCGCCCAACATCGACGC
>JALGTY010000461.1 GCA_029821145.1 Candidatus Zipacnadia bacterium | reverse complement strand
GCGGCCAAGGTCGCCGCTGCCGCTGCCACGGTGCCCTTCATCAATGCCGGCGACGGCGCTCGCGAGCACCCGACCCAGACGCTGACCGACCTGTTCTGCATCCGCCGGGAGTTCGGAACGCTCTCAGGGCTGAAGGTCGGCCTGTGCGGAGACCTCAAGTACGGTCGCACGGTGCACTCGCTGGCTCCGGTGATGGCGCGGATGGGCAGCGAGATTATCTGCATCGCGCCGCAGCAGCTAAAAATGCCCGAACGCTACCTGGCGGAGGTTGAAGCGGCATCAGGAACGCGGCCCGTCGAAACCGATGACCTCGAAGGTAGTATCGGCGAACTCGATGTGCTGTATATGACCCGCATCCAGCGCGAGCGGTTTGATGACGAAGACGAATATGAAAATGTCGCCGGGATCTATGTCCTGACGCCGGAGATTATGGAAGATGCTAAAGAGAATATGCGGGTGCTGCATCCGCTGCCAAGGGTGGGCGAGATCAGCCCGGCTGTAGATGCCGATCCGCGTGCGACGTATTTCCGACAGGCTGCAGGCGGCGTGCCGATGCGCATGGCGCTGCTCGCCCTGCTGCTGGAGCTGCCGCAGTTTCAGCCTGCTGTGAAGGGCATCGGCCTGGGCAAGCCGGCGAAAAAGGCCGAGCCGGAAGCTGAGGCCGTCGCGCCGGAGCCGGAGCCTGAATGGATCACGGGTGTCGGGACGTGTGGGAATGATGGATGTATAACGACCACTGAGCCGTTGCCACCGCAGTTCTACAGGGACGCCGGCGGGCAGCTCATCTGCGCGTACTGTGAACAGGAACATGAAACAGAATAGCAGGCCGACAAACGGCCATGATACAGGAGGAGCTACCATGTGTGGAAATTCCGGAGACTATGTGATACCACTGCAACAGGCCAAGAAAGTCGCTGTGGCCTACTCGGGCGGCCTGGATTCGGCCCTCGCGCTGAAGATTCTGCCCGAATACTACGGGGCCGAAGAAGTGCTGGCAGTGACGGTCAATGTCGGCCTGTCCGATGACGAGATCCAGCAGTGCAAGGACAAAGCCGAGCTACTCGACGTTCCCTGGACGCTGATTGAGGCCACCGATGAGTTCGCCAACGACTTCATCACCAAGGCGATTATGGCCAACTCGGACTACGAGGGCTACCCGGTGGCGACCTCGATGACGCGGCAGCTCATCGCGCGGAAGGTGGCCGAGTTCGCCGTCGCAGAGGGCTGTGACGCCATCTGTGAGGGCTCGACCGGCAAGGGCAATGACCAGTACCGGATGCACAATGTATTCACGCTGTTCGCGCCGGAGTTGAATGTGATCGTGCCGGTGCGGGACTTCAACTGGACACGCGATGAGGAGAAGAAGCTGTCGGCGGAGTATGGCATCCCGTACAAGGCCGGCATCGGCGATGACCTGACGATGTGGTGCCGCTCGATTGGCTCCGGCGAGGTTGATAACCTCACCATGCGCATCCCGCAGGAAGATTACATCTGGTACCAGTATCCGGAGAATGCGCCCGACGAGCCGGTCACTATCAGCGTGGAGTTCAAAGAGGGCCTGCCGGTGAAGGTGGATGGCAAGACCGGCCTGGCCGAGATCATCCACTACCTCAACGAGCTGGCCGGCGAACACGCCATCGGCAAGATTGACATGTTCGAGGACGGCCTGATCGGGCTGAAATCGCGCGAGGCCTACGAGGCCCCGGCGGCCAAAGTCATCCTGACCCTGCACCGGGACCTGGAGCAGCTCTGCCTCACCAAGGAGCAGGTGCAATACAAGCCCGACATCGAGCGCCTCTGGGCCTACATGGTCTATCACGGCGGCTGGTATCACCCCGTCACGCGGGACTGCGAGGCGTTCATCGCATCAAGCCAGTGGGCCGTCAACGGCAAGTACGAAGTGCAGCTCTACAAGGGCAACATTGACATCACCAGCCGCGAGTCGGCAAGCGGCCTGTTTGCACCGGAGTTGCGGTCACTTGCGACCACCGGCTTCGACCAGCGCGATAGCGGGCCGGCGGTGAAGATCCACGGCTTCCAGTACTCGATCCTGGGCCTTCGCGGATTGCCGGAGGACTGATGCGGATTGTTTATCAACGGCGTTGCGGGGGAACCCCTTTTTTGGAAAAAGTGGCTTCCCCCCACCCGCTCCCGTGTCGCGGGTACCCGCCCTCCACAAGAACTTTTGTAAGGTTCGCAGCCGCAGCCATACGTTGGACCTGATTACAGTGCTCTGTGTGAGTGGCTAGAACATTCTGGGAAGCAGTATTATGAGTAACGACGACAAGGACAAGAAATCCAGCAAGCTGTGGGGTGGGCGGTTTTCGGCCGATATGGCCGACATCGCCCTGCACTACAGCGAATCAACACAGGCCGATGCGGAGATGATCGCCGAGGATATCTGGGGTAGCCAGCCTGCGCAAGATACTCCAGGGCCTCCGCAAGACTGAGACCGAATACGAAAGCGGCGAGTTCGAGCTAAAGCGCGAGCTCGAAGACGTGCACATGAACGTGGAGGCCCATCTGCGGGAGGATGCCGGGCCGGAATTCGCCGGCAAGCTGCACACCGCCCGCTCGCGCAACGACCAGGTCGCCACCGATACAAAGATGCACCTGCGCAGCCGCATCCTGGATATCCAGGAGGCGCTGGCCGGGCTGCAGAATGTGCTGCTTGCTCGCGCCGAGGGCCACGAAAACACCGTGATGCCCGGCTATACGCACACCCAGCACGCCCAGCCGATTTCGCTATCGTTCTGGCTGTCATCGTACGCTTCGGCTTTCACGCGGGACCAGCGGCGGCTTGGCAATGCCTTTGAGATAGTCAATCAAAGCCCGCTCTGGCCGGCACCAGCTTCCCGACAGACCGGGAACTTGCCGCCGAATTGCTGGGCTTCGACGGCTGCCACGAGCACGCTCTTGATGCCGTCGGCTCGCGCGACTGGGCTGTGGAGACACTTGCGGCCCTGGCGATGCTGATGTGCAACCTGTCGCGGGTGGCCGGGGAGTTTGTGCTGTTTTCGACCTACGAATATCGGCTCCTGGAGATTGATGACGCTTACGCCTCCGGTAGCTCGATCATGCCGCAGAAGAAGAACCCGTGTATCGCCGAACTCGCGCGTGCCAATACCGGTGCGGTCTATGGGCGGCTGATGGAGATGCTGACACTGCTCAAGGCGCTGCCCAGCGGCTACAACCGCGACCTCCAGCAGGATAAGCCGCCGCTCTGGCAGGCGCTGAAGCTGGTACACAACACCATCCTTGCGCTGACGGCGATGGTCGAGACGGTTGAGTTCAACACCGAGCACATGCGGGAGGTGGTGGGCAAGAATTTTGCTACCGCCACCGAACTTGCCAACTACCTGGTGGCCGAGCGCGGTCTGCCCTTCCGCGACTGTCACGAGATAGTCGGGCAGCTTGTCTCCACCTTGATCGCTGAGGGCAAGACCCTCGACGATCATGAGGACGTGCAGCAGATACTTGCCGAGGAAGGCCAGGACTTGTCCGTTGAAGAGATAGCCTCGGTCTGCGACCCGCAGGCGTGTCTGGCGCGGCAGTGCAGCCTGGGCAGCACCGGGCCGGAGAGTGTGAAGAAGATGCTGACATCGCTGAGCGACAAGGTGCAGGCGGACGCGAAGGCGGCTGCGGAGAGATCCAAGCGTCTGCAAGATGCACATGCCCGAACCAGCGGCATCGTGGATGCCATTCTCGCTGGCGACTCGCTGGATGACTCTGGGCTCTGAACCGAGCCGCATTGCGCTGCGGTCAGGCTTCCATTTCTTGTCGCGTAGCTCGGGCTTCCAGCCCGAGTCTGCCGTTTAGGAACCTGAGATGGTATCGGTAGAATGTGAACTGCTGAGCAATGAAGAGGACGCGCCAGGGCACCATGTGATG
>JALGTY010000460.1 GCA_029821145.1 Candidatus Zipacnadia bacterium | reverse complement strand
ATCGCTGCCCCCGCCGCCTTCGAGTATCGGGTCGCCTGCGAATACCTGTCCGAAAAACTGGGCATCCCGGTTATTGAGATCGCCTGCCCTGGTTACCACTCATTCGAAATTGACATCTCCAAGGCGCGGTCAGTGCTGGGCTACGCGCCGGAAAACGACATATTCAAGATGATTGACCGCGCAGTCGCATACCGAAAGGAACACGCGACACAGTGAGCTATTTCCATTCTTGCTAATTGATGAAAGGGTGATTGCACCGTGCGCAAGTTTCACCATGTAGGTCTGCCCACCGATGAGAAGCAGCCGAATGAAATCTATGTTGAGGCGACCAAGGTCTGGGTGACCGAACCGCTGGATCATAAGTACAAGGTCGAATTCCTCCGCTACGAGCCGGATTCGCCTGTCACCGGCCCACTGCGGGACCAGGCTCACTTCGCCTTCGAGACCGATGACCTGGACGCCGAAATCGAGGGCAAGGAGGTCATTCTCGGACCGTTCGAAGCGCTTGAGGGGCTGCGAGTGGTCTTCATTTTGCAGGACGACGCGGTCTTTGAGTTCATGGAATACGCCGAGGGCAAGCAGCGATTGACAGACTAGCAGGTGTTAGCCAGAGATGCCAATAATGCCTCACCAACCAAACAGTGGGGCGGGCATTCCCAAAAAATCCCGTGGGTCGGCCTGAGCTTTGCGACCTTTGCAAAGCTCAGGTGAGAATGCGCCAGCATTCTCAGCTTCCAGCCCGACTCGCCGTTGCTCTTTTCCCCTCTCCCGGGTAGCCGCGCATTTGGCGCGGGTGCGAGGGGAATTAAAGGGGTGAGGGTGCCGTTGCCTTTGCCTTCCGGAGGGGCCCCATCCGGCCCACCGATCTTGTCCAAATAATACGCATTGTTGAAGGAGCCAAGCCATTATGTCTCTCGAAGGGAAAGTCATAGTCGTAACCGGCGGCACCTCGGGCATCGGCGAGGGCTGCAGCCGCCATTTCGCCGCACTGGGTAACCAGGTGGTCATCGCCTCTAATCAGCCCGAGCAAGGCGCGGCGATGCAGGAAGAGTTGCAGGCTGCCGGCCACGAGGCCATCTTCGTCGAGGCCGATGTCTCCGACGAAGGCAGCATGCAGAACCTGGTAACGCGGACGCTGGCGAGCTATGGCCGCATTGACTGTCTGATGAGCAACGCCGGCGCGTGGTGCGAGGGCAAGGTCACGGACTTCAACGAAGCGGACTGGGATCTGATCTTCGGCGTCAATGTCAAGGGCAATTTCCTGCTGCTCAAGCATGTCGTCCCGGTCATGGAGGAGCAGGGCCAGGGCACGATTCTGATTACGAGCTCGGTGGCGGCCTTCATCGGCTTCCCCGCACATGCCCTGTATTGCGCGTCTAAGGGCGCCCTTGAGGTGCTGATCCGCTGTATGGCGACCGACTATGCCGGTGTCATCCGCACGGTCGGAATATGCCCCGGGACCATTGATACCCCGATGCTGCGGGCCAGTTGCGCCGGTTGGGACACTCCGGAGGACGAGCTGCTGGCCGACGTGGCGCAGAAGATTCCGGTCCGTCGCCTGGGCACTCCGGAGGATGTCGCCAAGGCCGCTGCCTTCCTGCTGAGCGACGATGCAGGCTACATCAACGGCAGCTCGGTGATGATGGAGGGCGGCACCCTCGCCCTGCCGCCCTGGTAGGAAGCGGCGTATGGCTGAATACAAAGCGACGACAGGAATCCCTGTCGTCGCTTCCGTACACGCTCCCAAACCGCGAGCCCTGCGTGAACTCGGGCTAGTGTTTGAGCTTTACGACTTTGCCCGTCGCTGCCGACTTCTCCGCCGCCAGGCATGCCTCGACCGTTGCCATTGATTCTTCTGGTGTGATGACTTTCGGCTTGCGGCGTTGGGCGACACAGGTGGCGAAGTACGAAAGCTCCTCACGCAGTGCACCGGCCCGGATGCCATGCAGCTCCGGCCAGTAGGTAGTATCCGGCGAGACCCAGCCGCCGTCCTTGGCTACCGAGAAGTTCGGGTGCGTCTCGTGAATGTGGATCGAGCCCTTGGTGCCGATTATCTCCATCCGCTCGTCAATCTGGAAGGCCGTGCCGTCAGGCAGGCACCAGTTATTCTCCAGTACCACGGTTGCTCCCGAATCGAGCCGGAACATGGACCAGCCGCTGTCAGGATTCGCGTAGTTGTGGAAGGCTGTTGTCTGGGCATAGGCGCTTACCACCTTCGCGCCGGTGTACCACAGGATCAGGTCCATGTCGTGCACGCCGTCGCCGATGATCGGGCCGATCTTGGGCAGCACTGTAGCGCCCACTGCCGCCGGGATATTGCGCCGCGCGTATGCCGAGATCACCTTGCCGATATTGCCGGCTTCGATTTCCCGCTTCGCGGCAGCATAGCGCGGATTGAAGCGGCAGATATGGCCGACCATGAAGTACTTCTTGCTGGCCTTGGCCGCCTTGACGATTTTCTTGCAGTCGGCCACCGTCGAAGCCATTGGCTTCTCCAGGAAGACATGCTTCCCTGCCTTCAGCGCCGCCAACGTCGGCTTCACATGCGCGTCCCACATCGTCGTCACACTGACCACATCCA
>JALGTY010000459.1 GCA_029821145.1 Candidatus Zipacnadia bacterium | reverse complement strand
CAGTTGCGGAAAGCTGAGGCCCTGAATGCCGGCGGCGGTTCTTATTTCGTCTCTGCCACCGTCAACGAATGTCTCGCGCTGGGCCTTGAGGCGCTGGATAGGCTGGAGCGCGGCAGGGCGATGCGCGCCGAGCCGGGCGTGCTTACAGAACTGGCCTACATCACCCGCAACGATCACACCGCTCAGCCCTACCACCTATACCTGCCACCCAACTACGATGCGCAGAGCGCGACGCCGCTGATCGTCTTTCTCCACGGCTGGGTGCCCACCACCAACATCCTCGACCCGTGGGTGCTACCTGATGAGGTCCTGCAGATCGCCGGCAAGTACGGCTGCATGGTGCTGACACCCTATGGCCGCCGCAATACCGATTTTCAGGGCGTCGGCGAGGTGGATGTACTCCGGGCTATCGAGGAGGTCAAGCAGCTCTATAGCGTCAATGAGCGGCGTATCTACCTCAACGGGGTCTCGATGGGCGCAATGGGAGCATGGACGATCGCGTTGCGCCACCCGGGCGTGTTCGCCGCTATCACCCCCATCGCCGGGCAGACCGATATGTACCGCTGGTGGGGATGGAATAAGCAGCAGATGCCGCCATTCAAACAGTGGATGGTCGAATGGGATAACCCGTGGCATCTCGCCAAATCCATGCGCTCCCAGCGCTTCTACGTCCAGCACGGGGAGTACGACAGCCTTATACCGGCCGAGCAGTCCCGGCTGATGGTGGAAGAAGCGAAGGAGAATCTCGACCGGGCCACGATCACCTATGTTGAGTATTCCGGCGCAAGCCACTTTATATACTTCGAAACGGAGCCGTTCGACAAAGCCTTCGCCTGGCAGATGGAGCATACGGTGGAAGAGAAGCCCACGCTGGTCTCGCACACCACCTACAGCCTCGAGTACGGGACCGCGTTCTGGGCCACCATCGAGGCGTTCGAGGAATGGGGCAAACCGGCCTCGTTCAGCATCCTGGCTACGCCTTCGGTCCAGAGGCTGAGCCTGGCGGAGGTGGAGATCGAGTGCGAAAATGTCGCCCGGTTGAGCATTGATCTGATCAACTCACCCCTGCTGACCAAAGATAGCTATGTCGTCTCCTTGCCATCCGGACGCAAGACCATCAGGCCGCAGAATGGCAAGCTGACGATAGAGCTCGGCGAGAAACAGGAAAGAAAAGAGAGTTTCCCGCCGGCCAAACGCAAGGGCTTGTGCGGGCCGTGTGAGGAGGTCTTTGACACCAGCTTCGTCGTCGTCCAGGGCACGGCAGGCGGGCCGGAAGATGACGCGGCTCTGGCTGCAAGAGTACAGCGTTTCTCAGAGGAGTGGGACGCCTTCGCCGACGGCCATCCCCGCGTGAAGCTGGACATCGAGGTCACCGAAGAGGACATCGCGGAAAGCAACCTGGTGCTGTTCGGCCGCCCGCAGACCAACTACCTTCTGGCGCGCATTTACTTTCGGCTGCCGATTCGCATCGGCGACCACCGCTACAGGATAGGCGAGAACGAATACGCGGGCGATGACCTCGGCCTGGCGATGTGCTATCCCAACCCGCTCAATCCCGACCGTTATGTGCTGATATTCAGCGGGGAGTACTGGGGCGAGCGGCTGGACATCAACCACAAATTCGACATGCTGCCTGACTTCATCGTCTTCACCACAAGTGCCTTCGCCCCCGAAGGCGACACCAACGAGCACCTGTGCGCCGGATTCTTCGATAACAACTGGCAACTCTCGGATGGGCTAACGTACCATTAGAAGTGCTTTCATGACCCGTTGCTGTTTAGGCCGACACAAACGGCAACGGCCCACAGGCTGGAAAGCCTTTGCCACGCCGAAACACAATACTCTCCAGGACGACAGGCATCCTTGCCTGTCGAGAAGCGTGGACAGGCTGGGAAGCCTGTCCTCCAACGAAATAAAGGTGAATGGCGGCAAGAGAGAATAGAAGTGGTTTCATAACCCCTTGGCGTTTAGGCCCTGCAACGGGTTATGAAACCAGTTCTAGTCCCTGGGCTGCACCAGGCCAACCCACCACGGAGGCAGCGCGTATGGCCATTACCTGGGAGCTGCGAGACGAAGACCGGCAGACTTTCGCGGCGGAGCTTGACAGCTTCGTGCCAGAAAAGGTCTATGATGCTCACGCCCACCTCTACCGCGCCGAGTGGTGGGATGATCCGCCGGCGGAGGTGGCCGCCGGGCCTCCCGACATCACCCTGGAAACCTACCGGGAGCAGATAGCGTGGATACTGCCCGGGCGCGAGGTATACGGCCTACACTTTGCCTACCCCTTCCCCACCGATTCGGCGTCCGACATAGCCTCTGCTAATGCCTGGGTATCCCAGGAGATCGCAAAGGACCCGCTGGCCCGCGGTCAGTTTCTGGTGCGACCGACCGACGACCCTGAATGGGTGCGGCAGGAGGTCAAGCGGCTCGGCCTCCGGGGCCTGAAGCCGTTCACGTTCTACAGCCAGGTGGAGGACATCTATCAGGCCGAAATCCCCGATTACTTCCCTGAACCGATCGCGGCTGTCGCCGACCAGGAAGGCTGGAGCGTCACGCTCCATCTAGTCCGCTCGTCAGGTGTGGC
>JALGTY010000058.1 GCA_029821145.1 Candidatus Zipacnadia bacterium | reverse complement strand
GCGCTATTTGGCCGCCCAGATTAAGAGCGAAGCCAGGCAGCGCAGGTCGCCCGAGCGCGCCGCCGCTCGCAAGCGGATGATCGGCTCCCCATCGTTTCTGGCCGTCTGCGCCGTTATCATCGCCGGCGTGATCGCAACACTGGTCGTCACCAATTACATGAACAACATCCGGCTCCGCGAAGACACCTGGGCTCCGGCTATTGTGGTCACCTCGGGCGGCGGTGTGATTGTGTTGACCGACCCCGAAGACCCCATGCGTGAGCAGACAGCCGATGAGGTGTTGGAGAAGCTCCGCCGAGGCAAACAGGCTTTAGGGGAAGCGCAGCCCGAATCTCAGGGGGTACAGACGCAGCCTGAGAGCAACATCTTCCCCGAAGCACCGGACAACCAATAGACAAGCTGCCCAGTGTCACGCAGTGGTATTGGTAATCGTGAACGTCGCCCCAGGACATAGGGGGCGGCTTTATTGTGCCCTATGGCACCCCGGTGAAAACAGTTGCTTCGATATACAGCCGGAGCGTCTCAGAACCGGGCCGGATGATGTCCATATAGCGACCGCGATAGTCAATATTGGCCCCCAAAGCCTCGGCGACAAAGCGCAGCGGAACTCTGAGTCGGCCGGCCACCAGGCGGGGCGGAACCTCCAGAGCCTGCGCCCGCCCATTGACCCAGGCAGTCGGGTAATCAACCTGCAGAATGATGAGAGCGCCACGCTGACTGATCGCCGCACTGCGCGTGGCCGCTGACCACTTCACCTCAGCGCCGAGCCATTCGGCTATATCGCGCACCGGAACCAGCAGGCGGCCGTTTTCCATTACACGGGCAACCGGCGGAGTCGCCCCGGCACCGACACTTGCGAGGATGCACAGCAATCCAGCCCGGATCAGCAACGCGCGCGCAGTCCCAGTCATGACAGCATTATAGCACCAAAGCGGCCGGGCCTTGAAGGATGCTCTGCCGACGGGTGCGTGTACGAATTGTCGGTGGCACAGGAAGGAGCCTCCCGAGAAACCTGGAGGACAGCCATCCTTGGCTGTCCAAGCCTCGACAGGCAGGGATGCCTGTCGTCCAGGACGGTGCTGTGTGGGTACCTACGCCGAAGGCGTGGGTGTGCCCCCGGTCTGTTATTGCCGTCGTCGCTTGGAGGGGCCTGCCGAAGGTATGTTTGGGCGCAGCCCAACATACCTGAGACTGGCCCACAACACCGATATTGGCTGCCGGGGCAGGAAGGAGTTCGTGCTACGGTGGGGAAACTGAGGTGCGGCATGGAAAAAGCGGCGAAAGCGCCTGCGCCGATCAGGTGCGGAGAGCACGAACTCAACTTCACGGCAAAGACGCTGGTGATGGGGATCATCAACGCCACGCCGGATTCTTTTTCCGGTGATGGCATCGGCGGCGATGCTGAAATGGCGCTGCAGCAGGCGCGAGGCTATGTGGCGGCCGGGGCGGATATCCTCGACATCGGCGGGCAGTCCACCCGGCCGGGCAGTAAGGAGGCGTCGGTCGAGGAGGAAATCAGCCGAGTTATCGGCCCCATCACAGCCATCGCGGCTGAGCTGGATGTGCCGGTCTCGATAGACACCGCGCGGCCACAGGTCGCAGAAGCTGCCCTCGATGCGGGCGCGACTTTCATCAATGACGTGTATGCGCTGCGCCGTGATGGGATGGTGCAGGCGGCGGCTGCGAGTGGTGCCGGCGTGTGCCTTATGCACATGCAGGGCGAGCCGCGAACGATGCAACACAACCCGCACTATAACGACCTCATGGGTGAAATCCGTGACTTTCTGGCCGAGCGCACCCAAGCGGTGATGGCCGGTGGCGTGGCCGAATCACAGATTATGATTGACCCGGGCTTCGGCTTCGGCAAGACTGTGAACCACAATCTGGAAATGGTACGGCGGCTCGGGGAGCTTGGCTCACTGGGCCGGCCGATACTGATAGGCCCATCGCGAAAATCCACCATCGGTAAGGTGCTGGGACAACAAGATCCACAGCAGCGTCTGTGGGGGACGGCGGCTGTCTGCGCGCTTTGCATTGCCAATGGCGCGGCGATGATACGCATCCATGATGTCGAGCAGATGGCGCAGGTGACGCGGATGACCGACGCAGTGGTCCGCGGCGTGCCTGAAGAAGATGATGTGTGATGAGAGCGCGGAAAGAGGCATTGCGCAAACAAACTCTGAAACAGCGCGATGCCCTGCCCGAAGAGGAACGGGAACACAAAAGCCGCCGGATTGCCGAGGCTGTATCGAAGCTGCCGGAGTTCCGAGCCGCACAAACGGTGCTTCTGTTTGCTTCATACAGCAGCGAGGTGGACACCTGGCGGCTGATATGCCAGGCCCTGGATGCCGGCAAGACTGTGGCTCTGCCGCGCGTAGAAGAGGACAGGTGGACACTTAGCATCAGGCGCGTGCGGGACCTGGGCAAGGACCTGCAACTCAGCCGATGGGGCATCATGGAACCTGAAGAGCACTGCCAGCTAGTCGAACTTGATAAGCTCGATTTTGTGCTGGTCCCGGGCGTGGCCTTTGATGAGCAGGGCCGGCGGCTGGGCTATGGCGGCGGCTTCTACGACAGCTTGTTGCGCAGCCTGGCGGCAGGGGCTGACAGCCCCGCGCTGGTAGCGATAGCCTTTGAGATGCAGGTTGTCGTAGAAGTGCCCAGCGATCACAGCGATGTGCCGATACCGCTGATCCTCACCGAACAGCGCACGATCAATACACTGCGGTGCGATGAAGCGCCCGGGTAGGAGGACAGGGAGCTATTATGCAGCGCGATGTCATCCGCATGACGAATATGACTTTCTACGGCCATCACGGAGTTGATGACTCCGAGCGCCAGTTGGGCGGCAAGTTCTCGCTCGACATTGAGATGTTTTGCGATCTGCGCCAGGCTGGCCGCGCCGATGACTTGACCAAAACGGTGGACTACAAGGCCGTCTATGACGTGGCGCGTAAGGTAGAAGGCAGCCGCGAGTACAAACTGCTCGAAGCTCTGGCCCACGATGTTGCACACGCTATACTGCTCAATTTCGAGGTGGACGCAGTCACCATCCGCGCCCGCAAGCAGAGCGTGCCGCTCGGCGGCCTTATTGACCATACAGAAGTCGAGATACATCGCACCAAGAAAGACCTCTGATAATGGGTAACTGCTCAGCTTGGGGTGTTGGAAGAGCGGACAGGCAAGGCAGCAGGTGGCGACTCGCCCCCAAAAGTTTATCCTGGAGGACAGGCATCCTTGCCTGTCCATGCCGTTGCTGTTCCGAGAGGCCTCGACAGGCTAGGAAGCCTGTCGTCCAGGAAGGCTAGGAAGAAGGGCCGTGCCACTCTAACAAGCCTGGAGGACAGGCATCCTTGCATGTGCATTTGCTTTGCAGGCCACAAGGTGAGTGATCACGATAATGAAATCCCAGGAGCAGACTATGGACAAGCCGGTTGTGATCAGAAAGGGCGAAGAAGAGTTACTCTTTGACGCCCAGCAGATAGCCGCAATGGAGACTCGCGCCATCGAATTCCGCGATGTGGCGGTCAATAACCTCACTCTCGTGCCGGGCGGCCGGCTTGCCCCAGGCGTGCACGACGACAAGCTGGAGGTCGTCACTCCTGTGGCCCTCGGCGACACACAGGGACCGATAGTGCGCTACACAGATGACGAGGGCGGCTACGACATCGAACTGGCCTCGTATGACAGCATCGTGATTCCGCGAGGCGTCAAGCACGCGGCCGAGAACCTATGCGATTGCACTGTCGCCCTGTTCATTACCAATTTCAGCTACAGAGACTGATGCCGGTGTATTGCCTTGTGCCCTACGTCACGTAGGCGATGCCAATATGCCGCGTAGGTCGGGCTTTCCCGCAGGGGCTGAGCTTGTCGAAGCCCAGCCCGACGCGCGTCAACACAAAGAATCGTCATCTATGGCGAGGAGAATCTGATATGCTGACTTCCTTTGCGGTATCTGAATACGTGGAGCAACTGGCCTCGAAACGTCCGGCTCCGGGTGGTGGCAGTGCCGCCGCCTTGGTAGGTGCTCTGGGAGCCGCCTTGGGCGAGATGGTGGCAAACTTCACCGTCGGCAAGAAGAAATTCGCTGAGGTGGAGGAGGAGGTAGGTGCGGCTCTAGCCACGCTCACAGACTTGCGCCGGCGGCTGCTTGGACTCACTGATGCTGACGCGGAGGCTTACACCAAGGTAGGTGCCGCCTACGCCATGCCCAAAGACACCGAGGAGCAGAAGGCCGACCGGGCGCAGGCCATCGAGCAGGCCCTTCAGGCGGCCGCCGAGGTGCCCCGACAGGTAGTGCTCATAAGCGGTCAGGTGCTCGTCGAGCTGCCGGTGCTGCTGGAAAAGGGCAACCCCAATCTGCTCAGCGACGTCGGCGTAGCTGCGAAACTTGCCCTGGCGGCTGCAGAGTGTGGATGGCTGAACGTGGAGATAAACCTGGCGTTCATCAAGGACGAGAAATTTACTACACAGTTGCGGGAGGAGATGAAGGAGAATCTAGCCGCTGCAGAGAAACTCTCAACACGACTGTGGGACGCGACTACAGAACGGATCTGCAAGTAACCTGCCTGACTAAGGAGGTCGAGTTGTGAGCGCAACAATTCTAGAAGGCGCCCCCATCGCCCAGAAGATAAAGGGCGAACTGAAGGCGCAAATACTAAAGCTCCAGGACACCTTGCCGCCCAAGCTGGTAGCCATACTGGCCGGCGACAATCCCGGCTCAAAGTTCTACGCCAAGAGCCAGCAAAAGGACTGTGAGGAGCTGGGCATCGGCTACGAGCTGAAACAAGTGCCCGACGACTTCTCGCAAGCGGAGATGGTGTGCGTAATTGATGAGCTCAACAATGACGGCAGCGTTACCGGTATTATCTTGCTCGTGCCGGTGCCTGAGCACCTCGATGCACGCACGCTGCAGGCCGCCATAGATCCAATCAAGGATGTGGACGGCGTCCACCCGGCCAATCTCGGCCGCGTCGTGCAGGCGGACAGAACCTTGGCTCCCTGCACCGCCCAGGCCGCCGTGGCGATGGTCGAAGCAGCCGGCGTAGAGCTTGAAGGCGCTGAGGTGGTCATGGTCGGCCATTCCGAGATTGTCGGCAAGCCTACTGCCTTGCTCCTGCTTGAGCCGCTTGCCACGGTGACGGTCTGTCATATCGGGACAAAAGACACCGCCGCCCATACGCGCGAGGCCGACATCGTTATTGTAGCAACCGGCGTGCCCGGCTTGGTGAAACCCGATTGGATAAAGCCCGGCGCACTGGTCGTGGACGTGGGCATTAACCGTGTTAAGGGTGAAGACGGCAAGACGAAGATAGTCGGCGATGTTGCCCCGGGCGCCGAGGAGGTTGCCGGCATACTCACGCCGGTACCCGGTGGCGTCGGTGCAGTAACCGCAGCAATGCTGATGAAGAATACCGTGGCCGCCGCCACCATGCAAGCGGGAGCGTAGCCTGCTCCCGGACATCCAAACCAATAGCCATCTGCTGCGGTAGTATGCAATATTCGAATGGCAAAGGGGAACCGATACAATGTCAATGCGCGAAGCCATAGACTCAGGCAAATTCATCCTCACAAGCGAAGTTGGCCCACCCAAGGGCTGCCATCTGGAAGAAATGGTCGAGGAGGGAGAGGCGTGCCGCGGCATGGTGGATGGCATCAACGTCACCGACATCCAATCATCGGTCATGCGTACTTCCTCGCTGGTCGGCTGTCTCAAGCTGCAGGAAGCGGGCCTGCCGCCGGTGCTGCAGATGGTCTGCCGCGACCGCAACCGCCTCGCCCTGCAAAGCGAGCTATTGTCCGCCGCGGTGATGGGCATCACGGATGTCTTGTGTCTGACCGGCGACTACAACACTCTGGGCGACCACCCCCAGTCGAAACCCGTGTTCGATCTGGATTCTGTACAGCTCATACAGGCCGGCAGGATGTTGATGGAAGGGCACGATATGGCAGGTGAAGAGCTGGACGGCGATCCCCCGACCTTCTGCCTCGGCTGTGTGGTCAATCCCGGCGCCGAGCCGCTGGAGCCACAGATCATGAAGCTGCGCAAGAAGATCAGAGCCGGCGCGGAATTCGTACAGACCCAGGCCGTCTATGATCCCGAGCTCTTTGCTAACTTCATGAGCCAGGCCGGCGATCTGGGTGTGCCGGTCCTGGCCGGTATCGTCATGCTCAAATCCGCCGGCATGGCCAACTACATGACCAAGTTTGTCGCCGGCGTCAGTGTGCCCAAGGACATGATCGCTCGCATGAAGGAGACCGACGATAAGGTCCAGACCTCCATTGAGATAACTGTTGAGTTGGTCAACGCGCTCAAGGACAAATGCCAGGGTATTCACATGATGCCGCTGGGCTGGAACAAGCACGTCCCCACCGTACTCAAAGAATGCGGCCTGGCCTAGCCCGAATAATTCATAAAACGCGTAGCTCGGCCTGAGTGTGGCGCCCTTTGCCATACTCAGGTGAGAATGGGGGTACCCACGCCACAGGCGTGGGTCAATTCTCAGCTTCCCGTTCGACAGGCTCACGGCCCTGAGCAACGTCGAAGGGCAGCCCGAGGTCCTCGCTTGATTGGAGCCGGCACCGGCCTAGTGTCGGCTCTTTTCCAACTATCGCCGCCCTATCGGCAAAGACCGGGGTGTTCGCGCATGGACTACAAGATCGGCATTATCGGTTGCGGCGGGATGGGCAAAGCTCATATCGGCTGGTGGAATATGCTCGAAAACTGCCAGGTAACCGCCATCTGCGACATCCTGCCTGAGGCCATGGACGCGGCCGAGCAGATATCCGGCCCGGTTGCCCGCTATGAAGATTACGAGCAGATGCTTGATGAGGCGGGTGTCAACATCGTCTCGATCGCCACTTGGCCCAACATGCATGCGCCGCCGACCATAGCCGCGGCCCGCCGAGGCGTCCACATCTACTGCGAAAAGCCGATGGCTCTCGACCTCGAGGAATGTGACGCCATGATCGAGGCGTGCGACGAAAATGGTGTGTCGCTGATTATCGGCCACAACCGCCGCAACGATCCGCGCTTTGACAAGGCCAAGAGACTCATCGAGGAGGGCTTCATCGGCCAGGTGCGCATGATCCAGGGCCAGGATAAGGGCTATGAGGCCGGCTACGGAATGATGAACATGGGCTCCCACCTGTTCGATTCCATGCACATCCTCTTCGGCGATGTGGAATGGGTGTGGGGGCACCTACGCAAAGACGGCCGCCCGGTGACCCCTGAGGACATCGAAACTGACGGCCACCGCGGCACCGGCTACATCGTGGGGGAGACGGCCACGATCTACCTGCAATTTCAAAACGGCGTCGCCGGTATCGCGGAGTGGATACCCGATTTCGACCAGACGCGCTACGGAGTGGAAATAATCGGCTCCGAGGGGCGCCTCGCCCTCAAGAACCCGGCGCGAGACCTGTACCATTATCCTGAGCCGGTCTATGGTCCGACCGAGTGGCAGTCGTGGGAACAGATTGAGCTTACGCCAGAAGAAAACCCTTATGATTACCCTCACAGATCCACGGCCGAGAGACTCTGCCGCGAGATGCTGGCTCATATCGAGGGCGGACCGGAGCCATCTTCGTGCGGCCGGGAGGCTATGAAGGCCATTGAGATAGTCATGGCCGTGCACGAATCGAACCGCCGAGGCTGCATCGTTCGGCTGCCGCTTACCGACCGCCGACATCCCCTCAAAGTCTGGCGCGAAGAAGCGGGATTGCAGTAGGCGTCTAAGAACGCGAAAGCGAGCGAAACCATGAGCGAGAATGGCGGAAATGTCGGCGAACGGTCGCAACAGCGCATGTCCGGCAGCGAACTCACGCGCCCGGATGCCGAGCCGATTGAGGTGCAGGCTCACCACCTACTCTGTGCGGTGTGTGTGCGAGGCGGCTGCGAAGATCCGCCCTGTGGCAAAGAGACGCTCCAGCCGCTGCTGGATGCGATGTGGGAGTATCCTTACGTCGCGCTGAAGATCACCGCCGACCTCGACCTCAACCGCGCTCACTACTTCGACGTGTATGAAGGGCGAGGTGAGAACGAGCTGCCCGAGAACTTCGAACAGCGCGCGGCTGACCACGTGGACCGCAGAAAGGACCTGGAGGTCTGCCGACTCCTGGGCATCGCGCCGAATACGGTGCTGCCGGCGTTTTGGGCGTACCGGATATTGTTCGAGCGCGCCCCGACGGTGGAGGGCATTTGCACCTCAACGATGCCGGGGTCGGCCGATTGGCCACAGTGCCCCCATGCCGGTGCAGGCTATTTTGAGAAAGTCGCCCAGGCCCAGAACCTGAATCCCGAAGAGCAGGTCGCCTTGGGAGAGCCGGCCAATCAGCACCTTCTGTGTATTCTCTGCACCGCGGACAAACAGGAGCCGCTGGTCGAGGACAATCTGGTCGAGTTGCGCAAGCGCATGGAACAAGAGCCTGACATACCGGTGACCGTGACCGAGGGCTGCTGCATGGTCTGTGACTGCTGCAACGTCTATGATCCCGATGAGCATATATGCTATCCGGTTCATATCAAGAACCAGTTGAGGGACCTGAATATCCTGGAGAAGCTGGACCTGGCTCCAGGGGCGACCTTACCTGCGCGCGAGCTTTATGCCCGCATCTACGAGCGGATAGGCTCCCTTGCCGAGGTGTGCGGCTGGGGCGACGGAAGCAATACCGCCCCGTTCTGGGCTCCGTGCGGCGGCTGGCAGGGCGACCAGCTTGAGAGCGCCCGCGAGGCGGGCCTGATCTCCGGCGGCAAAGCAGATTCGTAACCGGCCCGTAACTGCAATGCTCTTGGCTTCAGCGTCGAATGCGATTAGACTTAGTGTGTACTCCTTTGCATCGCGACGGTGCGGCGGCACTTTCTCATCGCTTCCCCACCTATCGCGCAGGTCGGGCTTCCAGCCCGACATCATTGACCTTAGTTGGCAGCAACACCACCAGTGCTATGGTGGTAGTGTTCCGCCGCTCCCGGAGGGACGAATATGACCAGCGAAGTACAACTGCAACTTGCCTTGGATTTTGCCAACCTCTCACAGGCGGTGCGGGTGGCCAAAGAGGCCTGGGAAGGCGGCGTCCGGCGGATCGAGGCCGGCACCCCGCTGATTAAGAGTGAGGGCCTCGACTGCGTGCGGGCCCTGCGCAGTGAGTTCCCCGATGCGACGATAGTTGCCGACATGAAGATAATGGACGCAGGACGTGCTGAGGTGGAGATGGCTGCCAAGGCCGGGGCTGATGTCGTTGCGGTGTTGGGGGCGGCCTCGGATGCGACCATCCGCGAGTGCATTGAGGCCGGACATAGCTATGACGCCGCCATCATGGTTGATTTGATTGAGGCCCCGAATCCGGCTGATCGCGCCCGGCAGGTTGCCGAACTCGGAGCGGCCATCGTCGGCGTACACTGCCCGATTGACGTGCAGATGGAGGGCGGCAGCCCGATGGAGAGTCTCCGCCAGGTCGTGGAGGCTGTCAGTATCCCTGTCGCCGTGGCCGGAGGCATCAATTCTGAGACCGCGCCGCTGGCCGTCGCAAATGGTGCCAGCATTGTCATCGTCGGTGGCGCGATAATTAAGGCGGCGGATGCCAGACAGGCCGCTGCCGACATCCTCCACGCAATCCGCTCCGGCAAAGCGGTAGCCACCGACAAGTTCAAACGCTATGGTGTCGAGGACCTCCGCGAGACCTTCATGAAGGTGACTGCCGCCAACGTTTCGGATGCCATGCACCGGAAGGGCTGGGTACCCGGGCCGATGCCGGTAAGGCCCGGCCTGAAATGCGTCGGACCCGCGCTGACCGTGTGGACTTACCCGGGCGACTGGCACAGGCCCGTCGCGGCCATAGATGAGGCGGAACCGGGCATGGTGGTGTTCGTGGATGCGGGCGGCCAGGGACCGGCGGTGTGGGGCGAGGAGGCCTCGAAAAGCTGTATGCGCAAAGGCATTGCCGGCATCGTCATCCACGGTGCTTCCCGCGATACCGCCGAGATAGCAGAGCTGGGATTCCCGTGTTTTTCGACCTTGCAGGCTCCGGCGGCCGGTGATCCCAGGGGCGTTGGCATGATCGGTGTGCCGCTGCATATTGGCGAAACCGACATCCGCACCGGCGACTGGGTCATCGCCGATGATGACGGCGTGGTGGTGGTGCCCGGCGAGCGCGCGGTCGAAGTAGCCAATCGCTCTCTGGATGTGGTCGAACGCGAGGCGCGCGAAAAATCGGAGATTGATGAAAAGGGTATGACGCTGGGCCAGGTCTCGGAGCTAATGCGCTGGGAGCAGCACCGCGGCGACTGACTGGGTGCACCCGTTCTTGCGAGAAGTGTCTGCCACATGATGTGCACAGGTCGGCCCTTTGCTCAGTCGCGTGGGTCAGGCTTTCCAGCCTGACAATGGCTTTTATCTATGGCGTAGGTCAAGTTTCCAGCCCGACAGCGATGCTGTTGCCGTTGCCTTTCGGAGGGGCCGAATAGGGTGAATTTTGCGCGGCAAAATTCGGGTTCCCTATCCGGCCCGTGTCCCTCAATTTATCCGTTGCAGGCAGCGGCTGGCCGCCTCGACGCCGGCCGGCAGTGGCTAACGCCATCACTGAGCTATTCTGCCCGCCCTTGACGCGGCCTCGTCCTTTCGACAATTCGCTTCAGTTAGATCTGCCCACCACTCAAGTGAGCTGACTCCATTGAAACCCGACCCCCACATTCTGATAATCGGCCCCGGCTCGATGGGGCTGACACATGCCGGGCTGCTGGCGCGCGCCGGACTGGACGTGACGGTCCTGGACTACCGCCCGCAGCGTGCCGCTCAGCTTGGTGCGTCCGGCATCAGCATCCGCGGCGCGGCAGGAGAGTTTGAAGTAAGCGTACCGGTGACGGCCGCCGCGTCGGAGGTGCGATCTACTGATCTGGCGATATTCTTTGTCAAGGCCTACAGCACCGCCGCAGCTCTTCGCCACGCGCAGGATGCCCTGCAGGAGCAAACCATTCTGTTGACTCTGCAGAACGGTCTGGGCAATTACGAGCTGCTGGTCGAGTTCGCGGGCGTACCCAGAGTCCTGGTCGGCACGACCTCATCCGGGGCCTACCGGAGCGGTCTGGGCGAGGTGCACGTCGCTGCGATTGGCGATGTTCAGATCGGCGGGGTAGAGGCGGCGGCAGAGGTAGCCGACCAGGTATGCGAGCTCTTCAGCGGCGCCGGCCTGCCGGCAGAGGTGTGCGATGACCTGGCTGCGGTGCTGTGGCGCAAGGCGATAATCAACGCCAGCGTCAATCCTCTCGCTGCATTGACCGGTGTGCGCAACGGGGCACTGCTGCAGGTTCCGGGCATGCGCCTGCTGCTGCGTGGCCTGGCCAGGGAGGCCGAGCAGATTGCTGCAGCCGCCGGTATAAACCTTGACGAGGACATGGTCGCCGTCGTCGAGCAGGTGGTAGCGCATACTGCGCAGAACCGTTGCAGTATGCTGCAGGATCTTCAGGCGGGCCGCCGCACCGAGATCGAACAGATAAGCGGCCACCTCGCTACAGTTGGGCGTGAGCATAACGCGCCCGCCTATCTCAATCAAACGATAACCAGTATGGTCAAAGCCGCCGAAGTAAAGAAGGGCATCTAAGAACCATGATCATCATTGGAGAGCTCATCAACGGGACGCGTAAGAAAATCGCCAAGGCCATTGCCGACCGTGACGAGGCATGTATCGGCGACCTTGCCAAGAGGCAGGCCGAGGCGGGCGCGAGCTTTATTGATTGCAACCCCGGTACCGTCGGCGAAGACGAGATCAGAGATATTCAGTGGCTGATTGAGACCGTGCAGGCGGTCACTGATGTGCCGATCAGCTTCGATACGCCTAATTCTGTGGCGTTGCAGGCCGCCTTTGGTGCGTACGAAAACGCTGCCACGCCCATGATCAATTCCATTACCGCAGAACAGGAGCGTCTCGACGAGATGCTGGAGTTTGTCGCGCAGAGTGGCGCGAATATCGTCGCCCTGGCGCTTTCCGATGCGGGGATGCCGGCCTCGGCTGACGACCGCGTCGAGACCTCGCTGCGGCTTATTGACACTCTGACAGGGGCTGGCGTTGCCCTTGACAGGATATTCGTGGACCCGGTCATCGCCCCACTCAGCACTGACGCCACTTGCGGCTGTGCGGTGCTTGAGGCGGTCCGGACCATCAGACAGCAGCGGCCGGAGGTGCACATTACCTGCGGGCTGAGCAACATGTCCTACGGTTTGCCGGAGCGCAAGCTGCTCAATCGCGTTTTTGTGGCTCAGGGGATTGCGGCGGGCATGGACTCGGCGATTATGGACCCGCTGGACGCGCAGATGATGGCGACGATCTGCGCCGCCGAGGCGGTGGCCGGCCGCGACGAGTGGTGCATGAATTACATTCAGGCCTCACGCGATGGCAAGCTGACGCAATGAGAACGCAATGGTCAAATCTCGCTACGCCTTCATCCCCGTCGCGTGGGGTACCCACTCTGTAGGAGTGGGTCAGGCTTCCAGCCCGACGCCCAATAAGCGACAGGGAATAGCGGTTCGCGTTCGTCCGGATCAAAATGGTCAAATTTCGCTACGCAGCACTCGGAGCAATAGTATTGACGGCTGGCTGGCTGGTCTGGCTGGGATATGCCGCCAACTGGCAGGCTGGCGACTTCTACGAAAGCCTGGGGCAGGCGGCTGTGTCGTGGCGCTTGGCCGGTGTGAGCGCCACCTGCTATGCCCAGGCGGCTGAGGTCCACCGGGCCGATTTGTTGTGGGCGAAATACTATGGTAATCCGGCTGCGGAAGAGTTCGCCCTGAATAATGTGGTGCGCGCCAGGATGACTGCGGCGCGCGTTTTGCTTGCGGCGCAAAGACCTCACGCATCGCTGCCCTTTGCCGAAGACGCCTACCGCGCGGATTACTCCAACATCGCCGCTGCAGCGCTCTTGTGGCGTATTCGTCATGCCACGGGCATGACCAGTGAAGCGAAGCGCGAGCTCATACTGCTGGGCCTGGATAATCGGCCGCCGGAGATTCTGGCAGCGCTCGGGGAGCTGTTCTTCACCGATGGCGATTCGGACCAGGGCCGGAGTTTTGCCCAGCGGGCCTTGAACCAATCCACGAAGATGGCCGAAGCATGGCTGCTGTTGGCGCGCATGTACGCCGACGGCGGCGATAAAGAGAACGCGCGTCGAGCCGTGGCCAAGGCCTGGCACTGCGCGACCGACCAGCCCGTGGTCCGCCACCAGGCGGCACGGCTCTACCTGCAGCTTTACCCTGACCGAAGCAGCTTGGTAGTGGCCGGCCGGGGGATTGACTACTGGTGGCAGGTGGCCGGCTACTGGGTGCAGGATCACTGCGCTTTCCTGGCCGGCCTTGCGGCTTACCTCATCTTCCTCTTTTTCCCGGCCATCGGAGCGCAATTCCGCCCCCGACAGGATATTCAGCCCGCGTCTGTCCCAGCAAGCGACGAAGCAGCCGCAGAATAGGACATCACCTGAGCACACTTGGCCCAGCTTGCACCGGGGCTGTATCTAGCGGGCATAGGTGATGGTCGCGTGGCTCGGGCTTCTCAAAAAATCGCGTGGGGCAGGCTTTCCAGCCTGACAATGCCTTGCAGCTATCGCGTGTCTCGGGCTTCTCCATTACCGCCGCGTGGCTCGGGCATCCTCAATATATCCCGTGGGTCGGGCTTCCCGTAGGCCCTGAGCTTGTCGAAGGGCAGCCCGCCTCCGTCGCCGTTGTCGTTGTCCCCTCTCCCGGGTACCCGCGCCAGAGGCGTGGGTGAGAGAGGGGAATTGAAGGGGTGAGGGTGTCGTTGTCGTTGTCCCCTCTCCCTGTGGGAGAGGGGTGACCCACTGCTTCGCAGCGGGTACCCCGGGGTAAGGGCATCCAGTTCAGGTCGCAAACTGCCTCAGCACTTGCTCCACGAGTTCGGCCTGCCGCTCCCAGGTGAACGCCAGCGACTTCTCGCGAGCGGCCAGACCCATTCTCGACGCGGCCTGTCGGCCATCAGCAAGCTGCTCGATATGTCGGGCTATGTCTCGGGCCACGGCGAACTCAGCGTCCTCGTCCTCTGCCTGTCCCACGAGATACCCGCTGACGCCTTGCTCGACGAGTTCTGGCCCTACACCGGCGGGCGTGACTATGAGCGGCAGGCCACAGGCGGCGGCCTCGGCCATCACCAGGCCAAAGCCCTCGACGCGGGTGGGGAAGACGAAGCAATCCGCGGCGGCGAAGTACGGCTCCGGCTGCTGCGGGCCGGTGAAATGAACGCGCTCCCCCCAGCCATCGGGCACCAGGTGCGCCACCGCTGCGGACTCGCCTTTGCCCACGATCAGCAGATGCAAGTCGGGTCGGTCGAGGAGACTGGCGGCCGCCAGCAGACGGTCGAGGCCTTTTTCGAGCCAGCGGGCCCCCATGAATAGGGCCACAAAGTCGTCCTCACCTATACCGAGTTTGGCCCGCAGCGGCTCCCGGTACTGCTCACGCACGCTCAGGTTAAATCGGTCGTGATCAACGCCGTTGGGGGTGGCGAATATTTCGTCTTCCGCAAGGTCGTACTGGCCGATGAGGCTTCGGCGAAGCTGCTCGGAGACGGTCATCACCGCGCCCCGACATTTCTTGACGACCCGGCCCTCGTTACGCAGCGCGGCCCGCTGCCAGCGGCTGCGAACGATTCGCTCCCATCCGGGCATATTGGGCTGGCCGGCGAAGGCCTGCTCCTTGGCGGCGGCCAACTCCGCCTGCGAGATGTGAACGAGCGTGGCGTTAGCGACAAAGCAGTTGCCCCCCTGCCCCAGCACCACGTCGAATTCGCGCGGATTGACGGTCAGGCGCGAGACCAGGGGAATCAGAATCTCCTGCATTATCGGCCGGCGTCGCAGAGGACACGGCATGATGTGCACTTTGACGTCAGGGGGCACGTCCGCGGCTTCGAAGCAGAAGACATGCACCTCATGGCTTGCCACGAGCCGCCGTGACAGTTCCGCGATGACGCGGTTCTGTCCGCCGCGCAGGTCAACTTTTTCGATGACGATGGCGATCTTCATAGGTCATCAGGGGGTGGCGTTTTGAACAGAGCCGCGCTGATGCCGGAGATAACTGCGCCAAATCTGACCGCCGGCCTCAGGCCGAACCTGAATACTTGCAGCACAAAAATCAGCAGCCCCGGGCACCGACGACTGCCGATGAGCGTCAGATAAGGCAGCCAGCAAAACATCCGCCAGCCGGGCCGGTGTTTGAGCAGCAAGTAGCAATGGTCGCGGGCGTGCAGATAGACCTGGCGCGGGTCGGTAAGACCACGGCCGGACGCGCTGTCGGGCCGCGCCGCCGGATAATGGTCCACGATAGCCTCTGGATCGTAGATGAGCTTGTAGCCCGTCGCACTCACCGTCAGCGACTGGTCGGTATCATTGAAGTGGGCTCCCCGCCCCCAGATGCCCTCATCGAACGGCCTGAGCAATTCGCGCCGGAAGGACATGTTCACGCCTTTGAGGTGCTCCACCTCGGTGGCCGCGCCGTCGTAGTCGCAGTGGTGGTTGCTGATGACCTTGCCGTACCAGGTCAGACGCCCCACCTTTCTTGCCCGGCACTGCCAGATCTTCTCCCCGTGGTGCACCACATCCCGGCCGCCGGCACCGCCCACTTCCGGGGCATCATAGTGCGACATCAGCCGCGCCAGCCACTCGGCCCGTGGCACGGCGTCGTCGTCAGTGAAGACCACCACATCGCCGCTGACATGCTGTAGTCCGCAGTTTAGTGCCGCAATCATCCCCCGCTCGGTGACCTTGGCGATGCGCAGCAGGCCCGCATGTGGCGCGCTTGCCAGCCATTCGTCCAGCATGGTATGGCTGTCGGTGTCGGTATCGCGCAGCACCACGATAATCTCATCCGGCAGCCGGTTGCCGCTGACGACCGCCTGCAGACAATCCAGCAGCGCAGGCCCGCGGCGGTAGCTTGGTATCAGCACACTGCATTTCATGCCATTCAGCCGCGCTTCCAATTCACTCATACCTCTCCCTCTGGGACAGCGGGATACCCGCTCCAGAGGAGTGGGTGAGACCGGGTGAGGGTGAGGGCGGTCGTCCAGCTCGAATAATTCACAAGACGCGTAGCTCGGCCTGAGCTTTGTGTTGTTTCCAAAGCTCAGGTGAGAATGCGATGTATCTGTTTAGCGTATTCAGCCAACTAACCTCTGACGCGTGGCTCGGCCTGAGCGTGGTGTGTTTTTTTCCACGCTCAGGTGAGAACGCGAGTTATCGCGTTCTCAGCTTCCAGCCCGAGGTCTTTCGTCGTTGAGGGCTTCGGCCAAGGCGGCTATGAAGCGCCCGTTTTGCTCGCGTGTCCCGATAGTAACGCGGATCCAGGTGGCCAGGCCGAAGATATCGCCGGTGCGGACGGTAACGCCGTGGCGCATCAGGGCATCGAACATCTGCCGGCTGTCACGACCGGTATCAACCAGCATGAAGTTGCCCTGGGTCGGCACGTATTGCAGCCCCATTTTCTTGAATTGCTCATACAGGTATGCCTTACCCTCGGCCACCAGCTTGACTGAGCGGGCGACCTGGTCCGGGTCCCGCAGGCTGGCCAGGGCCGCCGCCTGCGCTATCGAGCTGACGTTGAATGGCGCGCGCACCAGCTTCAGCGCATCCGCCACAGACCTTGCGCAGGCACCGTAGCCAATGCGCAGCCCGGCGAGCGCGTAGGCCTTGCTGAAAGTGCGCAGCACCGCCACCCTGCGGCCCTGCCGAACATAGCTCAGACAGTCGGGATAGCTCGGATCGTCCACGTACTCAAAATACGCCTCATCGAACACCACGACCACATGGTCGGGCACCTTACTCATGAAGCTTTCCATTTCATCGGCTGGCACGATCGTGCCGGTAGGGTTGCAGGGGTTGCCGATGAAGATGAGCTTGGTCCTTGGTGTGATGGCCTTCGCCATCGCCTCCATATCGTGTTCGAAGTCACGCGCCGGCACCTCGACGGCCTCCGCGTCGGTGATCCATGCCGTCAGCGGGTACAAGGCGAAGGGGTACTGCGAAAACATCACCTCATCACCGGGGTTGATAAAGGCCGACCCGAGCATGGATATGACTTCATCCGAGCCGCGGCCGATGATGACGTTTTCGGGCAGCACCTGCAGGTGATCCGCCAGCGCCTGGGTCAACTCAACGCACAGCGGATCCGGATAGACGAAGACCTCTGCGGCTGCTTTCTGCATCGCCTCAATGGCCAGCGGCGAGGGCCCGAGTGGGTTCTCGTTGGAGGCCAGCTTGGTAACCTCTTCGATACCCAGCTCCTTGGTGACCTCGACAGAGCTTTTCCCCGGCGAGTAGGGTGTGATGCGCTTGACTGTGGCACGGATCAGATCGCGAGTGCGAAACACTGGAGTTCATCCCTCACGCGTAATAGCAATGCACCTACCTTGTATCACAAAAGCCCCTGTCTTGACAAGCCGCCTCTGACTTTGATTGGTACGGCCGCTGTGCTATAATCCGCGTCTATACCCGTCGCCTCACCATGGTACAAGCTGATATGAGCCCCAGGAGACCTGATTGGACTACCGCACCCGCTGGCAGCAGAAAAGACGCAAGAGGCAGTTGATACGGCTGGCTGTGATACCTGTCGTCATCATCGGCATTACGCTGGTGGGGCTGCTGGTGGAGTCGCTCAGGGCCAATGCTGTTGACTGGTCGTACACCAGCGCCGCCGACAGCTTGGCCGTGCCGGCCATCAGCGGAAATCTGGTGCTGGTGGCTTTTTCCAAGGGTGAAGTCCACTGCTTGCGGATTAGCGATGGTAGCACTGTGTGGCCGACGCCGTTGCGGCGTCCCCAGCGTTTCGTCAGCCCGCCGGCGGTGGCCTCCGGTACGGTGATCATATGCGCCGACTATGGCAAGATATATGCAGTAGGACTGACGGACGGCGAAGTCTGCTGGGAGACGGAAGCCGAGGGCTCTCTGCGTGAAGCCCCGTTGATTGCAGGCGAGACCGTCTATATAGCGTCCAAGGCCGGGAAGGTTTACGCTTTCGATATCAAGGACGGCAACCGCCGCTTCGTGACTGACACCAGGGCCGCGCTTTGCGGACAGCCGGCACTGTGCGGCGGCGTACTCGTTGTGCCCGGCTGTCACGGCACCATCGTCGGGCTTGACCCCGATACCGGGAAACAGTTATGGCGGCGGCGTGTGAGCGCAACCTTCATATGTCCGGTCGGCGAGGTCGGCGGTCTGGCGGCGGTCGGCTCTGAGCAGGGGCGGATGTATGTTGTGGACCCCGTCGAGGGGGAGGTGAAGTTCAGCGTCGGCGTGTCTGGGTTGCTCAGGAACAAGGCCGTCAGCGAGGGGCAGAGTCTGTATTTTTCCGACAGCAACGGCTGGCTGCACAAGATTGACCTCAGTTCCGGTGCCAGGCGGTTCAGCAAACGACTTGGCAGTTCGGTCCAAGCCGGCCCATTTCTTCACAGAGATGCCCTCTACTGCCTGGTTGACGGAAATCGTGTGGTCGAAGTGGACGCCGAAGCCGGCACGGTTAGACGCTGCTGGCGTGGTTATGATGGGGCCTGCTCTCTGGCTGTCGGGTCCCATCACGTGGTGGTCGGTACACATACCGGCGAAGTCCTTGCCATAGAGCTTGGCTGCTGCAGGGAAGTTAGCACAGCGAACTGACGATTCCGCAATACATAGCTACTCATATTGTCTCCTGAGCAAAGGTGCTGCACCACATTGGCGCGACCATCACCCCCTGACAATTCCGCTCTTGACCGCCGAACCTTTTACCTGGGCATGGCCAACGGCATTTTTGTGCTTATCGCCAGTGCCTTTCTGGACCCCGAGACGGTTCTACCGGCCTTTGCTCTGCAGATCATGCCGGGCGGCAGTGTGCTCTGGGTAGGCATCATCTGCTCGGCCATCAACATCGGCTGGTTCTGGCCCCAGATATTTCTTAGCCGCCAGATGGAAACCAAGCCCCTGTTGCTGCCATACTACGGCCTCGCTCAGGGCTTGCGGGTAGTCTGCATGACGCTGGTCTGCATAGTTCTATATCTCTTCGCCGTCGCCAATCCCCAGCTCACTTTTGCCATCGTTGTACTGTTGCTTTTTGCCTCTACGAGTGGTGGAGCGTACGGCATGATTCCCTTCATGAGGGTATTCAGGGACGGCTTGCCGTCATGCTGGCTGGGCAGGTTCCTCGGCTGGCGTTACGCACTGGGCGGGCTTGCATCATTCGCTGTCGGCTTCTGGGTCAAGAGTATTCTCAGCCCGGAAACCGGCCCCGCTTACCCACTCAACTATATCCTACTATTTGGGGGCGGAGGCCTTTCTGCCGCTGTCTGCGGCACGCTCTTTATGATGATACGAGAGCGTCCGCACAGAATTGCCAAACACACGCTCCCCATGCGCTATCATCTCGCCCGTGGCCGGCGCATGTTGCAGGGCGATGCTCAACTGCGGCGTCTGGCCAAGGCGCGAGCCTTGTGGTCGGCTTCTGCGGGCATGGCGTTTCCCTTTGTGGTGCCCTTCGCGATTAAGGTACTAGGCATGCCTATCGCGGCGGTTGGGCTGCTATTGGCCGTCAAGATGCTTAGTTTCAGCATTACGAACCCACTTTGGGGCCAGTTGAGCACCATAGTGGGTAACCGCTGGCTGATGGTCCTTGGCACCCTCCAGCAGCTCGCTGTGCCGGTACTGACGATTCTGTCCCCCTGGCTGCCCCGCACGGTCCTGTTTGAGTGGCTGGGCATACACTATGACTGTCGCCTGCTAGCGGTAGTCCTGGCATGCATGCTTATAGGTACAAGCCGAGCCTGCCTCCAGGTGAGCATCAATGCCTTCGTGATGCAGATCCTGCCCGTGCGCAAGGCCACGACATTCCTCGGCTTCTTCTTCCTGGTGACTTCGCCGACGATGGCTGTGCCGCTTGTGGGCGCGCTGGTGATTGGGTACGCTGACAGGTTCATACTGGGCATGTCGCTTGCCATCATGCTCAGCCTGGTGATGGTGTGGGAGATTTTGCGCCTCAAAGAGGTACGAGCCGATGTGGGGGACGAAAACGGCACGAACAGCGAGATGCCCGATGAGCAGGCAAAAAAAGAGCCATCGGTCTAAGTGGGTGCTGTTCCCGACCACTCACCTAGTGATGGCTTGCCCTCTACAAGGTTGACTGCTGAAACCCCCGCTGCGGAGAGCTGGGTTTACACTAATCGAGCTTGCTGTACTTATATAAACGCACCAGGCCCAAAATTGTTCCAAAATCCTCAATAAATACTGCGGCATGCTCAGTACTGAAGGCAGAGGTGAGAGGCCATGAAGAGTCGTCGCCATCCCCACCCGCATAAGGACCCGCGCCAGCCGCGCGACAGTACCAGCCCTGGCACCAATCCGCCGGTATTCGCCTGGCTGCCGGTAGCAGGCGCAGACGAGTACTTCCTGACCGTCGCCCGCGACGCTGATTTCAGAGACGTGTGCTTGCAGGAGCGCCTTGGCGACCAGCCCCTCTATCTCCCCGAGAACGCCTTCACCCCGGGCAAGTATTACTGGAAGTGGTCGGCCGGCTCGGTTGAAGGTGAGGTCTTCACATTTGAGATAACCCCTGACGCCGTTGTCCTGGAGGTGCCCCCGGCTGACGAGTGGTTGCGTCGCCTGTCCGATGGACATCCGCGCATTTACATCAGCCCCGAAGAGGTGGCTGCGTTACGGGAGTCGCGCCACAACGTGCGGGCGGCACAGTGGCAGCAGCTTAAGCAGATCGCCGACGGGCTGCTTGATGAGCACCACGAAATTGCAGAGCCTCCCTTCCTGCCAGACCGCCAGGCCGACTATGAAGCATGGTACGACATCTGGGCTCCCATATTGTGGGATTCTCGCTGCTTTGTGAAAGGCGCTGAAATCCTGGCACTGGCGTACCTGGCCAGCGGCGAGACCGCTTATGCCCGAGCCGCTTGCCGGCGGATGGCATCCATATCGCGATGGGACCCGGAAGGTTCGAGTCATTTAGCTCACAACGACGAGGCGCACATGTCCGTCATCTGGGACGGGACCAAGGTGTGCGATTGGGTATGGGACGAGTTCACGGACCAGGAGCTGAGTCTGGTCATAGACCAGTTCCGGCGCCGGGGTGAGATAACCTACGAGCACATGCACGACAGGGGGGCCTACGGTGTAACTCGTTTTGATTCGCACGCGGGCCGCGAGGTCGTGTTTCTGGCGCTCCTGGCGATGGTCTTTCACGAGCACATTCCACAGGCGCGGCAATGGCTTGAGTGGCTGCGGCCCGTGCTGTGCGGCATCTGGCCGATATGGGCCGGCGATGACGGTGCCTGGGCCGAAGGGCCCTCTTATGGCCTTGCTTACGTGCAGATCATGACCATGTTTGCCACCGCCCTGAAGCGCGGCACAGGCATAGACCTCTACAGCCGCCCCTTCTGGGCCAATCATGGGCGTTGGCGACAGTGGTGCTTCCCGCCCTACGTCGAATGGATGGGCTTCGGCGACCACACTGAGCGGTGGAAAACGACCTGGGAGTCGAACGCGAATCTGGTGGACATCATACAGCGTGAAACCGGCGCGCCGGACTTGCGCCGTTACGTGGCGGATTTCCGTGCAGAGGCCCAAGAGTGCAGCACTCGGCGTGTCCCAGGCATACCGCAGTTCAACGCCCAGCTCTACTTGTGTGAGCCGCTGGCTCAACCGGACGCTCTAGCAGATGTCGCCGGGGTCCTCAGAGTTTTCGCCGATGCCGGCTGGGCCGCGGTGCGCACCGACATGCACAATCCCGCCAACGATGTGGCCTTCATTTTCCGCTCCAGTCCCTACGCAGCCGTTAGCCACTCGCACGCTAACAACAACGATTTCATCCTGCACGTGGGCGGCAAGGTCATGGCCATGCCCAGCGGCTACTACTGCGGCTACGGCTCATCCCATCACACGCATTGGGTCTGGCATACCAAGTCGCACAACTGCGTTACGCTTTCCGACGCATCGCAACTGATGCGCAGCCACGACTCCCTCGGCGCGATCGTGAACGCTTA
>JALGTY010000057.1 GCA_029821145.1 Candidatus Zipacnadia bacterium | reverse complement strand
CTTACGGGGGCGCAGGTGCAGGCCGCCATGGAGAAGAGCCTCTCCCGCCTCCCCGGTACCAACAACGGCTTCTTGCAGGTGGCGGGCATCAAGGTCACCTTTGACCCTGACGGCGCGCGCAACAGCCGTGTCAAGTCCATTACCGTCAGCACCATCACCGCCCCGGGCTCCGCGACCTATGCGCCGCTTGATCCCGGCAAGCAGTACCGCGTGGTGATGCCACTGTCGCTGGCCAAGGGCGGCTCCGGCTATTTCACGATCTTTGACGCCTCCAAGATCCAGGGCGATCCCAGCACCCAGTCATTACTGCAGGCGCTGACCGGCTTCGCATTTGGCAAGAATTCCATCACTTACCCGGGCACTGGCCGTCTCATCGCCCAGTAAACCGCCAGCCCCACCCGAGCAAGAATACGCACCGAGCCAGAAATACCGGCGCCTGGCCTGCCGCTTCTCCTGGCCCGAGGCGCAGCGTGTCCCAGAGTCGGGCCACACCCCGGCTGGTGGCCCACGCGGCTTCTGGTACGAGCACGGCGTACTTGGCTCAACCGCGTAGCGCTCCCTGTTACTGTCCGGAGGCCTATTTTGACCTTGACAGGGCTAGGGGTCCGCTGAGAATAGTGGAACAATCGCCGGCGGGGTTCCGTCCCCAGCCGACGATCTGGCCGCAGGTAAAGGGACGCCCGCCCTGCTCGGGAGCAATGTGGCCCATCCGGCAGGTGGCGCCCCCAAGGCCCGCGTCGGGCGACGCGGCCACCTTGTATTTCCGAGCCTTGCGGGTCACCGTCCGCACCTTATGAGACATTACCGCTTTCGAGAAAGGTGAAACTCCCCTTCTGCGGCAGCGTAAAAGGTGCCAGACCTGCCAGACACGGTGCCAGACATTGTGTCCGTTGTGAAGTTGCCCTCCCATGTAAAACCGGGTGTTTGGAATGTCAGCCTAGTCCCTGAGACTGACCCGTTGGCTATTGGCGGTGGAGGGGACGGGAACGGGACGGGCAGGCAGGCGTACCCGGGGCCCGATACGAACTCGTCGGACAAAACCCCCCCGGTCCCAGTGAGAACGTTCCCTGTTTGGGTCAGCTTCAGTTGCACGTCTCCGCGCCAGTGGCAGTCTCCACTACCATTACCAGGCAACAGCACGTCCGGGTCGGGCTTGGTGCGGTACTCAACGCCTCTACCCGGAAGGCTCGAGATCCATGTTCCCGTCAAATCCCCGGGGTGCGGAGGCTCGGGCCCGGGCGGGGGAGAAGGGGCAGCAATATTGAGCTCGTAGCCGACCTGCGCGCCGACCTGGTACGTGTGGCTCTGGTCAACTCCGAACTCTGTGCTGTAGAGCGTGGGGGTGACGGTTGTCAGGTCTCCCAAAGTGCTCGTCCACGGCCAATAACCTCCCCCGTCGGTGAGGTCAGCCTGGATGGCCAGAGCGTCCACTAGCCGGGGAATCATCTCGACCTTGTCCCCAGAGATGCTGATTACAGAATCAACCCCCATATCGCTTGCGATGATCGCCGCCCGCCTCAGGGTCTCATAAGCGGTTTGCCAAAGGGAGCCGAGAAGAACATCGGGTGGCACCGACGGGACCTTTTGCGCCTCCATAGGCAGCACATCCACATCCTCGTTAGCCAAATAAACAACATTCTGCATGGCCTCGCCAGGGCTCGGAATGGGCAGCTCAGTGTCCGTGGCGTCGGGACTCCAGAAACACTTGATCCTATCATCGGATGGCAAAGCGTTCTCCACCGCCAAGCCGCCTGCGCCATCTGGGGCGCGAACCATAATAATTTCGGTTTGACCTGAGTCCACGGTCGGTCGCAAAGGTTTCCCGGTCAATAGCACCGAAATCGTGTTCAGCCTCTCCACAAACCCCGTGGCCTGTGCCACTTTGTCCCAAACTTGAAATGCGACAGATAGCCCGGGGAGCAAGGTTGTCACCCAGCCCTTGATCGTCCCTTGGACATCCGGCTTCATACTATCGTTGAACTTCTTGATGGCCTCGTTCTTGTCGTCCTCAGCCTGCAACAAAGCGCTTACGTTAAGCGCCGGCGAGCCACTCGCGTTACCACACGCACTTGCGTACTGGAATATAGACGCCGCCAAGTCAAGTGCGGCGTCATGGATCTCTTGCACTTGCTTCAGAGCCTCCTCGCCGATAGGGTTAAGCCAGCCGATCCCAGTCGTCGAGACACCCGAGGGAGAAACTTGTGACACAATGTCAAGCATCTCATCGGCCAGTACCAGAGCACGCGCACCCTCCTTCATATAGGTGTTCATAAAGCCTACAGCCAAACGGGTGTCCGCTTCGGAAAGTACGATGCTTGTGTCAATTTGCCCACCCCCTGACCGGTCAATGGCCAACTCAGCCATGTCAATCAGCGCCTGCTGCATCTTCGCCTGTGCCGCAATCAGTTCGACCCGGTTCTCCGTCAGGGAAGCCGTGTCACCAGTTCCCCCGCCGTTGTTACCTCCACCTACGCCGTTGCCACCTCCACCTCCACCACCACATCCAGGACATGTGACTACCCACACCGCCAAGAAAAGCCCTAATAATACCGCTCCGACAATCATTAAACTACTTCTCATGATATGCTCCTCCTTTTTGGGCATTACTGCGCTCTCTATGGGCCCGCGACGCCACATAGAAACTATTTCCCGCAGCTCTTGCGGGAATCGTGCACAGCAGCAAGAAAAAGAAACATTACTGCCAGCCACAGCATACGCTCTGGGGGCAAGTGCGCCAGAGTTAGACTTCGTCTATACGCCTCGTGATTCCTTCTTTTTCAGAAATATATTTTCTTCGCCCGAGTAGGTTGCGTTGAAGTACTCAGCTACAGGTGTCTGTTTGTGGGGGTGCGCAGTGGGCCGGCCTCGGGAGGAGGCGTCATCAAAGCACAACGCCAACGACGACTCGGGCTGGGAAGCCCAAGCCACGCGATAGTATTTGGAGAAAGGGGAGCGAGCCGTATTGGCTACATGATGAGCTTGTTTAGGGGGTACTCGATGATGCCCTGGGCACCGGCGGCCTTGAGCTCCGGAATCAACACCCGCACCGTCTTCTTCAGCACGATCACCTCGATGGCATGCCAGCCGCGACGGAGCGCTGACCATTTTTTCACAACACTTCTTTCAACGCATTGATTTGTGCCAATTCGCAAAAACTCACTCATTGACCTCATCGCAGATATCCCTCATAATGACGCATTCAGATTCGCGCGGCTAGCCGACAGCGTGGCGGAAAAAACAGGCACCGGAGGGAATTGCTCCAATGTCAGCAGAAATGAAGCTCTTCTGGGGTGACCCGCATATCCACAGCACCGCATCATGGCGGTGCTTTGAGTTCGGTAATGAGCCCGACGGTTACGACGGTTCGCCCGCGGACTGCTACCGCTATGCCCGCGACGAAGCGCAGATGGACTTCGCTGCGGTGACTGACCATGACTGCGG
The DNA here is from genome assembly GCA_029821145.1 of Candidatus Zipacnadia bacterium. Lineage (GTDB taxonomy): Bacteria > Armatimonadota > Zipacnadia > Zipacnadales > UBA11051 > UBA11051. The sequence goes on along the minus strand of JALGTY010000057.1, from coordinate 11,340 downwards.
TCTGGCTCAGAATTTCGACATGAAGCCGCAAGACTGGGAGGCAATCTGTGCTGCTGCCCTGGACTACAACGACTCCGGCCGGTTCGTGGCGTTTCTGGGCTTCGAGTGGTCGAGCAAGGGCGGCCATCGTCATGTCATCTACTCCCACGACGACGCTCCGATTCTGCCGTGCAGCGAGTACGTGACGCCGCCTGACCTGTGGGCGCAACTGGAGCAGCACGATTCGCAGGCGTTGGTGATACCCCACCACATCGCGCGCCATGGTATGCCGAACCAGTGGGAGTACCATAACCCCAAGTTCGAGCCGGTTGTTGAAATCTGTTCGATCTGGGGCTGCTACGAGTTCGCCGGCAATCCGTTCGAGTGTGACCCGAATTGGGCTCCCAGTGATGCGCGTGGTTTCGCGCGTGAGGGCCTCGGGTGCGGCCTGCGCTTCGGTTTTATCGGCGGTGGCGATGTTCATGATGGCCGCGCCGGCGGGCACGTGCTCGGCTGGGATATCTCCGATCTCAAAGAGCGATGGGCTAATAATCGGCAACTCAAGCGCAATCCGCTTGGCTGCGGTATCGCCGGCGTCTACGCCACCGAACTGACCCGGGAAGCACTTCTGGAGGGCTTCAGAGCGCGTCGCACCCTCGCCGCCACCGGCCTCAAGACCGCTATCAAGATGGATCTAGATGGCCTGTTCATCGGTGCCCAAGCGCAGGCAACCGAGCAGCAGTACCTGCGTCGGGTTATCACCGTGGAGGCGGAGGCCAACTGCCCGCTGCGCAAGATCGAGATAGTCCGCAACGGGCTGACACTGACGCCTTACCCCTGCAGCGGCAACAGCGACAATGTGGAATACGTGGACGAGCAGCCCTTGACTGAGGTTGTGCCACAGATCAGCGCGGACGGCGAGTTCGCCTCTGTGTACTATTACGTGCGTGTGACGCGCGAAGATTTCCGCATGGCCTGGACCAGCCCAGTGTGGCTTGATTTCCCGCTCTAGCGCACCCTCGTTGAACCGTCAGAGGGATGCCATGAGGGAGCATGCCAAGTCACTCATTGACCCCATCCCAGATATCCCCTATAATGAGGTATTCTGAAAAGTGGCCCGTGTCGGGCCAATTCAAATACAGGCTGTCACCTTGGCGCTCCAGGTATCGTCTGCGAGCCGTGTGGCGGCCAATCATGAAAGCAGTGCCCAACTTTGAAAGCAGAGCTGATCTCCGCTGGAACGGAGCTTCTGCTCGGCGAGATTGTCGATACCAATGCTGTCTATCTCTCTCAACAACTTGCTCAAATCGGTGTTGATGTCTATTATCGCCATACGGTAGGCGACAATCTACGCCGGCTGGTGGAAGTTCTGCGGCTGGCGTTCGACAGAGCGGACGTTGTAATCATTACCGGAGGCCTGGGGCCTACCCAGGACGATATCACGCGGCAGGCGATTGCCGAGGCTGCCGGCCGTTCGCTTGTTCGGTCCCCGCAAGCAGTTGACAAGCTCCGTGAGTTCTTCGCCCGTCGTGGCCGTGTCCCCACTGAGAACAACCTCTGCCAGGCCGAGGCCCCTGAAGGTGCCGTTCTGCTCGACAACCTCTGTGGTACAGCCCCTGGCATCCGCCTGGAGCATGAGGGCACTGTCACATTTGCCTTACCCGGCCCGCCGACTGAGCTCCAGCCGATGTTCACCACCGAGGTCATGCCCTATCTGCTGGAAATGACCGAGCGGCGTGGCGAGCGCCTTTACACCCGCACTCTTCTGCTCGCCGACATCGGCGAATCCAACACCGCCGAGATTCTTTCCGACCTCATCGCCGACCAGACCGACCCGACCATTGCGCTCTACGCCTCACCGGCACAGGTTCGGGTCCGGCTCGCGACTAAGGACGCCGATGAGCAGGCCGCGGCCGACCGCCTGGCCGCCGCCGAGGCCCCTATCCGCGAGCTCCTTGGCGAGCATGTCTTCGGCGTGGATGATGACACCATGGAGTCGGTCATCGGCCGACTGCTGCGCGAGACCCGTGCGACTCTTGCGCTGGCCGAAAGCTGCACGGGCGGACTCGTCGCCAGCCGCATCACCGATGTCCCCGGCTCGTCGGACTATTTCCTCGGCGGAGTGGTCGCCTATTCCAACGACCTCAAGCAGACGATCCTGGGGGTCGCCTCCGAGATACTATCAACTCATGGCGCTGTCAGCAGCCAGTGCGCCGAGGCGATGGCTCAGGGCGCGCGAGCTGCGTTCGGAGCCGATTTCGCTGTTGCCACGACCGGCATTGCCGGTCCTGCCGGCGGCACTGAGCAAAAGCCGGTCGGCCTGGTCTATGTAGCGGTCGCTGACGAGCGCGGTGTTCATGTGGAAGAGCACAGCTGGCCGGGCACCCGCGAGCAGTTCAAGCGCCGTGTCTCGCAGATGGCTCTCAACACACTCCGCAAGCGCATCTTGCAGACAATCTAGGGGATTTGATACGTGGCCCGCGGCGAGAAAAAGGCCGACAATCTGCGGCTTTTCTATGGCGTCTTTATTGAACATCGCCTGCGCGACGGTGTTGTAGCCTTACAGGAGCGGCTGCGCGAAGCTAGTGGCCGTGTCAAGTGGGTGGACCCGCACAACTTGCACTTCACGCTGCGCTTCATCGGCGACACGCCACCGGACAGTGTCGCAGACTTTGTTCAGGCCGGGCGGCAGGCCGCCGCAGCTTGCAGGCAGTTTGACATCCAGGTCCGCGGCGCAGGAGCGTTCCCCTCGCCGCAGAGGGCCAGGACGATTTGGCTCGGAGCCGGTGAGGGCGCTGACGAATTCAAGGCTCTGCACGCGGCGCTTTCCGACGCCCTGGATGCTTCGTCCCTTGCCGAGCCGGAGCGCAAGTCCTTCGTACCGCACTGCACTCTGGGCCGGGTGCGCGAGCGGCCGAGTGCCGAACTGGCCGCCGCGATCGAAGATAATGCAAACGCCGAGATCGGCCGCATGAAGTGTGCCGAATTCTGCCTGATCAAGAGCACGCTGACCGGATCAGGGCCGATTTACGAGACGGTAGAGGCTTTCGCGTTGCCGAATTGAGGGCGGCTCCGTTGCCTTGCCTTGCTCCCCTCTCCCTGTGGGAGAGGGGCCGGGGGTGAGGGGCGTCGTTCGGAGAGGGCGGCTCCGTTGCCTTGCCTTGCTCCCCTCTCCCTGTGGGAGAGGGGCCGGGGGTGAGGGGCGTCGTTCGGAGAGGGCGGCAGCCCGCAGGTCACGCGAATTAGGTGCCTTGTTAGTTCTGGCAGTACACAACTGAGGGGGTAAACCGATGACCCAGCAGGATGATGATCACAAGAAGGCTTTGGACTTGGCGTTGTCCCAGATACAGAAGCAGTTCGGCGAGGGCGCGGTGATGCGTCTGGGCCAGGACCCGACGCTGCTGGCTGTCGAGGTCATTCCCACGGGCGCGCTCACCCTCGACATCGCTCTGGGTGTCGGCGGAGTGCCGCGCGGACGGATTATTGAACTCTACGGCCAGGAGGGCTCCGGAAAGACCACGCTCGCCCTCGACATTCTGGCCAATGCCCAGCGCATGGGCGGCACCGCTGCTTTCATTGATGCCGAGCACGCATTTCCCCGCGAGCTGGCCGAGAATATGGGCCTCGACCTCGACGAGCTACTCATCTCCCAGCCCGACACCGGCGAGCAGGCCCTGGAGATCACCGACACCCTGATCCGCAGCGGCGCCGTGGATGCCATCGCCGTTGACTCGGTGGCCGCATTGGTGCCGGCTGCGGAACTCGAGGGCGAGATGGGCGATGTGCAGGTGGGGCTGCAGGCCCGCTTGATGAGTAAGGCCCTGCGCAAAATCGGCGGCTCGGTGGCTAATGCCCGGACCGTGGTGATATTCATCAATCAGATCCGCGAGAAGATCGGCGTGATGTTCGGCAGTCCGGAGACCACGCCCGGCGGCCGCGCGCTCAAGTTCTGGGCATCGGTGCGCATTGAACTACGCCGCCGAGAAGCCATAAAGCGCGGCACTGATGTCATCGGCGGTCGCGTCGCTGTCAGGATCATTAAGAACAAGGTCGCGCCGCCCTTCACACGCGCCGAGTTCGATATCATTTTCGGCTCCGGCATCTCCCACGAGGGCTGCGTACTTGACGAGGCCATCAACCGCGAGATGGTTGAAAAATCCGGCTCCTGGTTCAATTACGGTGAGACGCGCCTTGGCCAGGGCCGCGAAAACGTCGCCGAATTCCTGGCGGCCAATCCGGATATGCTCATGGAGTTAGAAAGCCAGATCCGCGAGCAGGCCGGCCTGCCGATGCTTGAGATGCCCGCCGACTCGCCGGACGAGCCGGCATCAGACGACGAAAGCGACGAGTAAACTAATGCCCAAAAAATGGGGGTGGTACCTCGCTCTGTGAACAGGATTACCGCTATTGAGCAGCAGAAGAACAATAGCAACCGTGTATCGGTTTACGTTGACGGAGAGTACCGCCTGGGCTGTTCGGCCAAATTGATAGAGCAGCATAATCTGAAGGTTGGCGAGGTGCTCGATGAGCAGCAAATCAGCCGACTTGAGGATGCGGAAGAACTGTCTCAGGCGAAGGCGGCTGCCCTGCGACTTCTCGGTTACAGGGCCCGCACGGTAGCAGATTTAGCAAAGCGTTTGCAGTACAAGCACAAACTTGCCGAACACACCATAGCCGAGGTAGTCGCCTGGTTGATTGAACTGGGCTATCTCGACGACACGCGGTATGCCAGGGAACGCCTGGATTACCTGCTGAGCACCAAGAAGATGGGGCGGGCCGGACTGGTGGCCAAATTGGCCTCTGAAGGAGTGCACCGGGCGCTGGCGCAGGAGACGGTGGACAAAGCGGTCAGCACCGAGCAAGAGGAACAATGGGCCAGACAGTTGGCTGAGCAAAGAGCCGGTCGCATGCCGGGCAAAGAATGGCAAAAGGTCAAGCGGAGCGTTCATGCTTACCTGCAGCGCCGCGGCTTTGACAGCGAACTGATCTGGGCGGCGCTAGAGGCCATTGAGCCGGGCGATGATTTCGACTGAACATTCATTGTCAGCCAGGCGTGTCGTGTAGAGGTGATGGGAGGCACATTTCACGGAGGTGTGCCAATAGATGGAACTCCTTTCAAATACACAGGCGTACATAGTAGTAGCCGCCTTGGCAGTCGTAGCTATTTGTCTGATTTACGCCATTTTCAAGAACGCACAACTGCGCAAGGACCTTGTCACTAAGCATCGCGAGCTGGAGAAACAAAGCCAGGAGCAGGAGCGTACCACTGAAGCTAAACGCCGCGAACTTGAGGTCAACGCAAAGGAGGAGCTGCTCCAGTTCCGTAATCAGGTCGAGGAGGAGGTCAAGGAGGCCCGCCGCGAGGTACAGCAAGCCAAGCAGCGCCTTGAGCAGCGCGAAGACAACCTCGACCGCAAGAAAGAAGAGTTTGAGCGCGAAGAGCAGAGCCTCAACGACCGCGAGAAGCATCTCGAAAGCCGCGAGGCCGAACTTGATGAGTTGGAGCACCAGCACCAGGAGGAGCTTCAGCGAATCGCCGGCCTCACCGCCGAACAGGCCAGGGCCCTGCTTATGAGCGAGATCGAAAAGCAGATCGCCCAAGACATCTCCCACCTCATCGAGCGGAAGCGCCAGCAGGCCCATGAGGAGGCCGAGCGCCTCGCGGCAAAGGTAGTCGTCAGCGCCATCCAGGCCTGTGCTGTCGAGCACACCACCGAGTCAACCGTCTCTGTGGTCAGCCTGCCCAGCGATGAAATGAAGGGCCGCATAATCGGCCGCGAGGGCAGAAACATCCGCTCCTTTGAGCAACTCACCGGCGTTGACCTCATCGTTGACGATACACCCGAGGCCGTGGTGCTTTCCGGTTTTGACCCCATCAAGCGTGAGGTCGCCAGAATCGCCCTGGAGCGCCTCGTCAGCGATGGACGCATCCATCCTGCGCGCATCGAAGAGATGGTGGCCAAGGCACAGCAGGAGATCGAAGACCGCATCCGTAGTGTCGGCGAAAAAGCCGCATTTGAGGCCGGCGTCAGCGGACTCCATCCTGAGCTTCTACGCCTCCTCGGCCGCCTCCAGTTCCGCACCAGCTATGGACAGAACGTCCTCAAGCACTCTATGGAGGTCGCAATGCTGGCCGGTCGCATGGCCGGCGAGGTGGGCGCGCGCGCTGAGATCGCACGCCGCGCCGGCTTGCTCCACGACATCGGCAAAGCGCTCGACGCTGATCACGAAGGCCCTCACGCTCTGATTGGCGCCGAGACCGCCATGGACCGCGGCGAAAAGCCCGCCATCGTCCATGCCATTGAGGCGCACCATGATGATGTCGAAATCCAGTCCGTTGAGGCCGCTCTCGTCCAGGCCGCTGACGCCGTCTCCGCATCGCGGCCCGGCGCACGACGCGAAACCCTTGAAAAGTACGTCAAGCGCCTCGAATCACTCGAAGAGATCGCCAGGAGCTTCGACGGGGTCGAGAAAGTCTATGCTATTCAGGCCGGCCGCGAAATCCGCGTCACTGTCAAGCCTGAAAAGATTGATGACCTGGCCGGCTATCGGCTTGCCAAGGGCATAGCCGACCGCGTTCAGGCCGAGGTGGACTATCCCGGCCAGATCCGCGTGACAATCATCAGAGAGACGCGCGCCGTCGAATATGCTAAATAGCCGGCCGACGGACTTTCCCATCCCGTGGGCTTGTCCCCCATAGCCTTGGCGAAGGCGCGTCGCGCATCACAGATATCATCGCGTGGCTCGGCCAGAGCTTCGTATGTTTTGCGAAGCTCAGGTGAGAGCTTAGGACGCCAAGCGCCCTAAGTTCTCAGCTTCCAGCCCGAGTCGTCGTTGAAGCCGACGATTGCTGTTGGTGTGATTGAAACGGAGCAACTACTGTGCGCATAATGCTCGTTGGAGACGTGGTCGGCCGCCCCGGACGTCGGGCCGTCCAACAGCTTCTTCCCGAATTACGGCAGGAAGAGAGCCTCGACTTCGTGGTGGTCAATTGCGAAAATGCCGCCGCCGGTTTTGGCATCACGGAGCGCCCGGCGCGCGAGTTGCTTGACGCCGGCGCCGACTGCCTGACCTCTGGCAACCATATCTGGGCGCAGAAGGGTACGGAGGAGCTATTGGAGACCCAGCCGCGCCTGCTGCGACCTGCCAATTACCCCCCGCAGTGCCCGGGCGACGGGGCCCGCGTATTTCCCGCCCTCAATGATGTCAATGTAGGAGTGCTCAATCTGCAGGGCCGCGTCTTTATGACTGAACTCGACTGCCCCTTCCGCAAGGCCGATGAGGAGATTCAACGCCTCCATGCAGAGGGTGCCAAATTGATCGTGGTTGATTTCCACGCCGAGGCTACCTCCGAGAAGCTCGCTCTGGGCCGCTACCTTGCCGGTCGCGTGGCGGCTGTCATCGGCACCCACACCCACGTGATGACCGCAGACGAGCAGATACTGCCGGGCGGGACGGCATACATTACCGATGTCGGCATGACCGGGCCGATAGAGGACACCATAATCGGCGTTGAATCCCCGGAAGTATTGGCCAGATTCCTCACTATGATGCCACAGCGATTCGAGGTTCCCAAGCAGGGCGAAGCCCGATTCAGTGCAATTGTTTTCGAATATGCTCTTGACACGGGACGTGCAAAACATATACAAAGGTTAGAGAGATTGATACCTGCCGGCGAAGGGAGTGCACTTTAGGCGCTGTCTTGCTGTATTGTCACGCAATAATTGGGGATAGGTCCTCGAAACACCCTTGGAATAGTTGATTCTTAACACTGTAGCAATACGTCGGTCTTGTTACTGCAATTATTGAGCAACTAATGTAGTCAGAGATACACGCATCAGGGAAGATAGCTTTAGCTTTTGCATCGGGCGCAGCATCGCAGCATCAAAGGGGGCCACTATTCGTGGGAACACTCAAGGTAGGTTCGAATTCCAATCCCAACAAAGTTGCGGGAGCACTGGCAGGAACGATTCGCGAAGAGGGTAGTGCGGAGATGCAGACTATCGGCGCAGGTGCGCTCAACCAGGCGGTCAAAGCCGTCGCGATAGCCCGCGGGTTCCTAGCGCCCTCCGGCATTGATCTTATTTGCTGGCCCGCCTTCGTGGACGTCGAAGTGGATGGCAATGAGCGCACCGCCATAAGGCTCTTCGTCCAGCCCAAGTAGTCGCGAGACGTGCAGAGTATGCGTATCACACAGTAGCGCACACGGGCCTTGCCCGCGCACCTGACCTGCGGCAGGGCCTTATTCTTGCAGCCGTCCAGTGGATGCCGAGGCTTTGCGCGCAACTTGCGGTCACAAGCTCTTGCAGAAAGGGCGTGAGTTTCACCCTTGACCTTTCGCGCCATACTCGTCGCTGTGGTACTCTCCATACTCTCAATATTCTGGATCCACCAGGCCTCACTCGTTCAGGCTCCTGGAAACTTCTATGCCCCGGTTTATCTTCTGTCCGTACCACCGGTACCGGCGGTCGTCTGCCTCATCGTTCTCGTCGCCTTCATGCCGCTAGCCCTCCGCCTGTTCAAGGCCAAGCTCGAAAACAACGAGCTCCTCGTCATCTTCATGTTCCTGGTCATCGCCATTCCGCCGGTCACCTTCGGCGTCGTCGAGATGCTCATTCCCTGGATGGGCAGCCCCACTTATTTCCACAATCCGCAGAATAACCTCATGCAGCTCGCCGACGCGCTGCCTGACTGGTCCTACCCGCATGATACCGAGGTCATCCGCCAGATGTACGAGGGCTCAGACGGTGAGCCAGTGCCCTGGCGCGCCTGGGCCTACCCGCTGGGTATATGGACCATGTTCATGAGCCTGCTGTTTTTCACCGGCATGTGCGTGGTCAGCCTGTTCCGCAAGCAGTGGGTGGAACGCGAGCGGATGCGGTTTCCTCTATTGTTCATCCCGATCAGCATTGTCCAGAAAGAGGCCCCCGGCTCCAAGACCTCCTTCTTCCGCAACCCGCTGGTATGGATCGCATTCGCGATCGTCATCATTCACCATGTCCTCAACGTCCTGCACGCCTACAACCCGGCGGTCATGGCTCTGGGTGACCGCTTCGCCATCGGCCGCATATTCACCGAGTATCCGTGGACACACTTCCGAGGCTTGAGCTTCTTCCAGCGCCCGCAGATAATCGGCCTGGCCTATTTCGTAGGGCTGGATATCCTGTTTTCCGGCTGGTTCTTCTTCCTGCTGGGCCCCGCAATAGCCATGCTGACCGACATATTCGGCCTGCAGGCTACCCCGGGCTTCCCGTTCGTTCAGCAGCAGGGCACCGGCGCCTATCTGGCCCTGGCGGTGATCCTGTTCTGGACTGGCCGCCAGCACATCGCAAACATCATCCGCAAGACCCTCTACAACGACCCCGGTATTGATGACTCAGATGAGCACATGCCGTATCGCTGGGCTTTGCTGGGCGCTATCGCTGGCTTTGTGGCCCTGATCGCCTGGACGCATGTGATGGGGCTTTCACTGGCCGTCAGCATCCCCTACTTTCTGATGCTGATTTCCTTCGGGCTGGTGTATTCCCGGCTGCGCGCCGAAGCCGGCGTACCCACCATGTACGCCTTCCCCTTCCACCAGGACATTGAGACGATTCAGTATGCCGTCGGCACGCGTGGCCTGATCAATGGCCCGAACATAAGCAACCTGGTCATGCTCACCTCCTTCGCCTGGATCGGCCGCGGCTACTTCACATCTCAGTTCGCTTATCTGATCGAAAACGAGGCCCTGGCCGATCACCAGAGCATCAAGTCGCGCGGGTTGCCGGTCATGATGATGGGCGCCTTTATCCTCGGCTGCCTCGTGGCCTACTACGCGATACTGAAGAGCTACTATGGCTTCGGCGCGCTCGTGCTGCACGGCGGAAGCGCCAACGGCGGCTACAATATCCAGCTTTCGCTGCGGGCGTGGAACTCAGTGTCTTCGGCCATCGAGACGCCCGGGCCGCCCAATCTCGACCGCATGATAGCCATCGGCGCCGGCGCGGTTGTCATCATCGGCCTGGTCGCGCTTCGTACCGCCTGGCTACGCTCCCCGTTCCATCCGCTGGGCTATCTGGCTACCTTGAATCATGGCTATGCGCTGTGGGCGCCTTTTCTTCTTGGGCCTGGCGATGGCGGACCTGCTCATGGGCGGCCTGAGCTGGATCGTGATGGCGCTATTCGGCCCTGACAGCCTCGCCGGCTACATCGTCCACTTCGGCTAGCCCCACCGCGCGTTGTGTGAGTGCCTTTGCTGCTGGACCAACAGTGGCACAAGAGCAGCGCAGAAGCCGCTCAAGAAAGCTCCTGACGCATACCCCTGACCTTTCGCGCAACCTGGCGCTAGTACTTCGGCCAACCATTGGCCCGCCAGCAGAGATCCCTGATGGGCCGCGTGAAGCGGTTCGGGCCGACATATGTCGAGGCGGCATCGAGGTCAACGTGATGCCATTTTGCGTGTCCGTCAACGAACCCAAGGTTAGCGCCGCCATTGTGGCGAGCCGGGACAAATGCCCAGGCATAGTTATACCCACAGATCTCGTTAATGTAGCTGGCTGACGAAGAGGGATCGGCGCTGCTTCCCGTCCACTCATTATCGCATAGCACGATCGTCTCCGCAGGGTACTTGACCGCGGACAATTTGAGCAAGCTGGAGGGGGGAGACGCATTGTTGTAGTACCCCAGCCGCAGGTTGTAACCATACGCCATCCCGTGGACAGTTTCCATATCAGGTCTGCTCGGACAGGAGAAGGCCTGTGTGTTCTTCACATACGGGAAAATCGAGTCACACCACCAATGATACATGGAGGAGCCCCCGCGAAATGGTCGCGGACATGCTACGCTGTGCCACATCTGTGCGAGTGGCAGAGTCTCATCATAGTCCTGAATGTACATCACGACGCCGAGCGTTAGCTGCTTGACATTGTTGAGGCACGAGGTCTGCCGGGCCTTCTCTCGCGCTCGGGCGAAGACGGGGAAGAGTATCGCCGCCAGTATCGCAATGATCGCGATCACCACCAGTAACTCAATCAGGGTAAAAGCTCGTCTCGATCTCATCTAACTACCTCCTTTTGTTGTGACTACTTGTATTGCAGCTTGGAATGACGATCTATTGTACGCCCCCCCGGGAGTTTGTCAAGGCGTCTTGCAGCAGTCTCCATACAGGAATCTCTGAGCCGGTTGGTGAAATAGCATCTACCACAATTGGCGGAGGGTATCGGCATGCCTCTGCAAGCAGGGATTATCGGACCAAAGACACGTCAGGGCGTTGCTGCAAGGAAAGGTCGTGAATCGCAGCCGTGACCTTTCGCGCCGTAGTCATCGCCCTCATACTGTCGGTACTGTCAATACTGTGGATTCATCAGGCCTCGCTCACCCAGG
>JALGTY010000458.1 GCA_029821145.1 Candidatus Zipacnadia bacterium | reverse complement strand
CAAGGGCCAGGAACGGAGAAGCCTCCTTATTCAGCCCGTGGTGCGTGAGACAGCACTTGCCCATGTCCACATCCGCCCACTCATAGACCTTGTCCTCTATCTGGATGCTGACCGCCTCCCCCTCGCTGATATGGGGGATGGCATGACCACGACATTCGCGCACGCAGTCCATGCAGCGGTTGCAGATCGAGCCGGAGCGGGTCCGGTTCGAGTTCGACATCGGTAAGGATCATGCCGAGTCGCTGGCGCGGGCCGAAGCGTTTCGTCAAGAAGACCTTGGACCAACCGCACTCCCCGAGACCGGCGGCAATAGCGGCGATGCGGATGGCCGGGAACACATTAGCGCCAACCTGGCCCTTGCGAACCGGCTCGCGGGTCGGCTCAGCTTCCGGGACCCCGGGATATATCGGCACCGCTTCCCAGCCGCGGTCCTCAATCAAGCAGGCCAGGCGATACGTGCCCAGCGGCCGAAAAAGCGAGTTGAGACGGTTGTAGCCGTAGAAGGTGTAATTGCTCCAGTGGGTGCCCTCTTCGATGCCCCGGTAAACCCCGCGCGGAATGCGCCGCATGGTGACGATGACCGATTTGCACTCCGGGAAGATGTTGGCCAGTTGCATCTGCGGAGGCGCGTTTTCAAGCCGCTCGAGGTTGGCGATGCCCACACCGTCGAGGCCAGCCTCAAGGCCGGCCCGTTTGACATCTTGTGCCGTAAGCTCGGGCATTATTCCCCCTCCTCACTCTCGCGGCTTGAGGCAGGTTCGACGGGCAATTCCGTCACATTCCCGATCTGGTCAATGCCCCAGGCGTTGCGCTTGCGGAAGGGATTCTGGAAGCTCTCAGCCAGGATTTCGCGAGTTTCCAGGGCCTCCACACAGGTGCGGTTACAGACGGCTCCCAGGCGGTCGGGTTTGCCGGCCTGGTGGTAGCGGTTGGGGCACGCGCCATTCTGGCAACTGCGGCACTTCTCATAGTCTATCTTCGCCACGCGCATGGTCTTGCCGGCGATGGTGAGGTCGTCAAATTCGTCTTTGCTGATGGCCCCCAGTGGACAGCTCTCAGCACACGCCATGCAGTCCTGGCATATTCGGCTCTGGCAAACCGGGTCAGGCTGCAGGGGCGCATCGGTGAGGATGAGCTGGATGCGCTGGCGCGGGCCAAAACGGGGTGTCAGGAGGTCTCCGTTGATGCCGATCTCACCCAGGCCGCAGGCAACCGCCACATGGCTGAAATCGGGATAGACATTTGGCGCGGGCATATCCGGCCTGACGGGGATGCCCTGCGGCCATGCCTCAGGCGGGAACGGGAAAAGCGGCACGGCTTCCCAACCTCCATCTTCGAGAGACTCCACACATTCGAATACTGTCAGGGCGACGAACTCATTGTCCAGCCAGTGGTAGCCGAAGCTCTGGTAGGTGTTGAAATTGGTACCCTCCTCGTTGCCGCGAAGAGTACCACGGGTGATGCGGCGGCCAACTGCCACCACTGCTTTGGCGTCGGGAAATATCGAGACAGGACTGCGCTCGGGAGGCCAGCCGGCAAAACGGTCCATGCCGGCTATCCCAACCAGGTCGGCGCCGGCGTTTGAGGCGAATTCCTTGAATTGTTGCGTCAATTCTGCCATCATCGTGCTCCTCAGTTCGGTCAGGTGGTCGGTGACAATGATACGGCTTGCCCAGTGTCAATGTAAGCAGGCAGCTAGAGTTGCCCCTGCGAGTTGTCTCGGAGCTCCATGACCTCGGCCAGCATTTCGCGGATCTTGGGAGCTGCCTGCTCGACAAACAGTTCCGCGAGCATCTTGCCATGTTCTGCTGTGGCCTCTCGCGGGTCATCGCCGCTGATACCGTAGATCTCGGGCGCGATCTCACCATCGGCGGGCAGTTGCGACAGGTCCACCAGGTCGGGCCGGTAGTGCATAAGCAGTGAAGTCTCATTCTTGCCCGCGTGATCGCCGCCCCTGACGTTGACCCAGCCCGCCGGCAGGTAATCCTGCCAGGCCACCGCCCGAGCTTTGTTGTGGCAATCATTGAACCGCTGTGTGGCCTCCTGTATCGTCTCCACGTGCTTGTTGCCATAATGGCCCATCAGCACCAGCATCAGCACAAAGCCCTCGTCATACAGTTGCTCCAGGTGCTGCAGGAGCAGGCTGTACACAGTCTCCCGCGTGAATTCAAGCGTGAGACGAAAGCCGCGCCAGGGCTTCATCGTCTGGTAGCCGCAATAGACCGGTGGCAGCACGACCCCACCGACCTCGTCGCACAGGTCCAATGCCATATAGTAGGCCTTGAGCGTATCAAGGCCGAGGGCGTTGTGCGGCCCGTGCCACTCGTGCGCACCCCAGGGGATAATGGCGAACGGGCATTCTTCGATGATCTTGTCCAGTCGGTGCGGAAGACATTCTTCATATTTCATATTGCTTGCGCTCCTGTGGCGACTCGGGCTGGAACAATAGTTATGCAAATTCCACGCAACTCACGTTGTCGGCTGATGGTGTGGTGTCGTTAGTTGTAATGGAAGGGCCTGTTGCAGCAGGCCGAGCTTGTCGAGGCCTGCAAGGCTGGCCCAGCCGTTGTCGTTGGCCGTTTCAGTGTCCAGAACGCACCAGGATAGCGTTCTGCGTGGGCCGGCCTCCCAGCGCCCGATACGACAGGGCGCTCCTCGACGCGGCCCTTCCAACGGCAACGTCCCTTTAGCGCGTAGGTCGGGCTTTCTAGCCCGACGCCGTTGCCGTTCTCCCCTCTCCCTGCGGGAGAGGGGCAGGGGGTGAGGGCGTTGCCGTTGCCTTTCGGACTGTGTATG
>JALGTY010000457.1 GCA_029821145.1 Candidatus Zipacnadia bacterium | reverse complement strand
TCTGCCGTCAACGCGCCCCAGTTTAGCCAATTTCAGCACGCTATTGTCGCTGTCAATTTCTTCGACATACCCCATCTGGATCAGACACAGAGTGTCACCGAATTCCAGAGTTGTGTTGCCGTCGCCGACGCTGGCCCCTACGATGGTGTAGCTGGTCTGTTGGAGTTCATTGCCCAGGATGATGACCCGGTCAATGTAGGCCTCGGGCAGGCCGAGTTCAGCGTCAATCGTTATGGTGTTGCGCTCGTGGTCCACGCTGATGACACTGCCGGTTGGCGACGGCTCCGCCCGCAGCTCGAAGTCACCGCACCGCACCTCGGTCCCATTGACCAGGCAGGCGCGTATCACGCCTGTGTGATCCAGCGTAACCACTGCAAATTCAGCAGTCGCCGTCAACTCTTTGTCACCGGCTTGCCACGTGCACTGCTCCGCCGGATTGAGGGAACTGTGAAGCAAGTCCTGCACGTCGCCGTAGCTGACGGAGATGCCGACCGTCCGTTCGCCGGCTTTGAGCGGTTTCAGGCGATCCACACTCGTGATTGCCGCTGCGCCCAGGTGCGGCTCGGAGACAGAGATGAAGGCCGAGTAGAGGCCGGCCTCTTTGTCCGCCTGCTCGTCAAGCACGTTGCGCCCCAGCACATATTGCAGGGTATCGGGATGCTTGGGCTTCAGTTCGGCCTCTGCATCGGCGAGAATGACCTCATCGGCGCATCCTGCCGGCATCGTCATCGTCAGCGACAGGTCTTCATCAGGTTTGCGCCAGGTTGCGGACCATGCTCCTTCCGGCCTCATCCGCCGCACGTTGAACAGGTACTGGAACCCGCTGGTACGAATATCCGCCATCCGTGGCGCTTCGGCTTCCAGGTCAGTGGTCAGCACGGCACTGCTGATCAATGCGTAGCTCTGCCCTAGCTCAGTGACCATCATGGAAAACTCATCAGCGGGCTTATCCAGCTCAAAGATCTCGGATATCCAGCGACTCCCCACCGTGCCTGAAGGCTTATAGCTCATCGTTCTTGCCACCTCGCCCACGGACACATCCAGAACGTTCTCACCGGCGTTGTAATCGTAAACATTGAGCATCAGCTTGTATTTGCCGGCCGGCATCTCCGGGATCTTAACAGTCATCAGCGCGTTGGTTTTCTTCGTCAGGATGGTATTGCCGCCGCTATACGTGCACCAGCCTTCGGCCGAGCGCTCGCCATAGTTGGGGGTGTCTTTGATGACATCATCAGTCTTGCGCAGCGGCACCACGACGCCCTCAGACCGCATTCGCATCTGCGCTGTAGGTTGGCCTCCGAATTCAACTTCTTCGCTCATCAGTGTGCCCTTTTCCTGGACGGAACCGGGCTCTGCGCCTGCCACGGTGAATTCAGGGAAGGGCGGGCCGTGGAAACTGTAGTCGTGCTGGTAGCCGCCCTGCACCCGGAAGATGTCGAGCAGGTAAGAGGTCTCCGGCGAGATGTCTATCAGCGCCGCCGTTCGCCGGTAGAGCGAACAGGTATTGGGATATGTGGCAGTTTCTGCCGAGGCGTCCATGAGCTGGACTTGCGGGGCGCCGGCCAGGGTGTTCAGATAGCCCCGGTTCATGGTCTTGTGCCTCTGCTCGTCCACCACCACGCAGTAGTGGCTGATGGTATTGTTGGTCCAGTAGGTGCACTTCGGCAGCCAGTGGGCTGGATAGCCCATATCGGTCAGCATCGGCCGGTCGTGGGCGATCATCTCCATGGTCAACCGGTCATAGTGGCCGTGCCCGCCGCCGGCGAAGCCGTAGTACATCGAAACTCCGCGCTTGGCCTCACCTTGTCCGGCCTCAAGTATCGCCAGACCGTAGCCGCCGACGTTGCGGGTATTGAACTCGATTTCGCTACCCTCTTCAGCGACTACTCTCGCGACCTCTTCCTCATCAAAATATTCGTCGAAGAGGCTTTGGGATCTTGCTTTCATCATGGCCAGAGCCTTGGCGTGTCTGGGGTCCTGGTAGTGACTGAAGGCCCGGCCCTGCCGCGACGGCGCCCAGCCGATGCGTCCCGAGCCGAAGATGCTGCCACTGTCACCGATGCACGGGGTGGATTTGCCTGTGATAGCCAGGTCGAGGCCGATGTCGGCCATTTTCTTGAGCTTTGGGTTGCTCCAGATGTCCACACCCAGCTTGGGCAGCAGTTCCACAACCGAGTAGAAGTTGCTGCACCACCCGGACGAGTAACCGGGAGAGCTTTCGCCGCCGTGACCGTCGCGGTAAAAGCCGTTCCACAGCCTGTATTCGGTTTCGCCACCGCCTCTCATTATCCAGTCGGCCATCTGCTTGGTCGTCGGGCCTTTTTCCGGATCGTCGTTGTCCAGCGCAATCGCCACCAGGCAAAGCGCGCGCTGGTGCATGCCCTCGTTGCCGCGGATATAGCCGCTCATGATGTCCTCTGCCATCACGTTGAGCATTTTCTGTTCGACCAGATTGCGCGGCTCATCAATTCCCTTAGCTTTCAGGAAATCCAACAACTCGCGGGGCGTGTCTTCAGCAAGGGCCGGGTATATGGCATCATACGCACACGACAGCTTGCTCATAACGCCGTTCGACCAGACGTAATCAAGTATCCGTCCATTGAT
>JALGTY010000056.1 GCA_029821145.1 Candidatus Zipacnadia bacterium | reverse complement strand
GACGAAATGCAGACGCGGACTCTCGGCAGGACCGGGCTTGAGGTCTCGATTATGGGCATGGGCGGCATCCCGATCAGGCGCGGCCCTCACGAAGAGGGCGTCGCTCTGTACAAGCATGCCATTGACAGGGGCATCAACTACTTCGATGCTGCCAGGGGCTACACGGATTGCCAGCGTCTGGGACCGGCCCTCAAGGGCCAGCGGGACAAGGCGATAATTGCCTCCAAGGATGGCGCAGCCACCGCCGAGGACATGATGGAGGCCATTGAAGACAGCCTTCGCGTCCTGGATACCGATTACATTGACATATTCAAGCTCCACGGCGTCTGCGAGGTTGATGACCTGGAGAAGCGGACCGCCCCCGGGGCCGCTCTGGACGGCTTACAGAAGGCCCAGGCTCAGGGCAAGATCCGCTACATAGGTGTCTCAGGCCACAATTCTGACACGCTCATCCAGGCGGTCGAGACCGGGCAGTTTGACGTCATCCTGGTCATCTTCAACTACATGAACACAGAGCCGGGCGAGCGTCTGCTGGCCACGTGCGTCGAGCATGGTGTAGGGGTAACTGTGATGAAGCCGCTGGGTGGCAGTGTGCTGGCCCAGCATACCGATCTGGCCTTGCGCTGGGTGTTGCAGCACGAGGGCGTATCCGCCGTCTGCCCCGGCATGTGGCGCAAGTGGGAGATAGACGCCAACGCCAAGATCGGGGCCGAGTTCGCCCCTCTGACCGCAGCGGAGATGCAGATCATCGCAGACCAGCGGCAGATGCGCAGCCCAATGTTTTGCCGCCTCTGCTATCGCCACAACGATTGCCCCAAGGGCGTGAATATTGGCGACCTGATGATAGCTGACCTCAACTACACGCGCTTCGGCATGGAGGCGCAGATGGCTGGCGGATGGGGAGAGAGTGTCGCAGCCACCGCACAGTGCCTGACCTGTGAGTTGGCGGATGAATGTCGCGCTTCATGTCATCACGGTGTGGACATCCCGCGCTATCTAAGCCACGTGTACACGACTTACATGCCGCTCATCGAGGAGTATCGCCGGACACATCCCGATAGTAGCAAGTAGCTGCCGACTGCCCCGCCAGAGAGAAGCTTGCACCAATTCGGCAATCCCCGGGACCCTCCAGGACGACAGGCATCCGCCTGACCTGAGCTTGCCGAAGGTTGCCTGTCGAGAAGCGTGGACAGGCTGGGAAGCTTGTCCTCCAACGGAATGTTCTCCCAGTTTGTCTCTCCGAATCAAGTCAGCCGGCGGCTGACATCTGTGGCCTGCCCGAAGCCGGTCTTTGAAGGCAGGCTGCTGTGAGCCCCTGTTTTATTGCCCACAAATACTGCTCGTTTACGCCCCCGAAACCCACTTTTGCAACCTTTTTACAGATCCCGTCAGCCCCACGGGCTGCGGGGCTCGTGACTTTCAGTAACAGCTTTGAGATATTCTTGAATTGCAGTTGAGGTGAAGTTGAACGTATATGGCTATACTATCAGTGCACATGGGAGGAAAAATGACTCGTACGGCGTTTGGGAGGAGACAATCGAAGCGTACCGGCAGCGTCAGCGTCGAGGCGGCGCTGCTCACTCCCCTGCTGATAACCCTGCTGTTCGGGATTATCGAGTTCGGGTTCATCTTCAAGGACCTGCTGCTCATTCATCAGGGAGCCCGCGAGGGTGTCCGGGTCGCAGCGGTCGGAGCCACCACCACCGAAATCGCCGACCGCATAGCTGACAGCCTGCCAACGCTTACTGTGGAAAACCTGACCATTGCGCTCGAATACCGCACCTACGACGATGGCTGGTCCTCCTGGGCAACTCTGGGCGACTATGGCGAGGAGAACGACGCCCCGCCCAACGCCCAGATACGCGTCAGCCTCACCTACATCCACCCTCTGGCGTGCGGTCCGTTCTTCGCCCGTTTCTTTGGCGAACCGGGGGCGACGAGTATGGACTTGAATACCGGCATAGTTATGTGCCGCGAGGAATAGTCTGCCGCACGCCGCAAAGAAACGGGACCGTGCGGTTGCCGGCCCGATAGGTATAGGCTCCCGCAGCACCAACGCGGGAGCCGCTGTTTTTGCACATTTGGCGATTCGCGGTACCGACCGGCACGACACCCCCAGCCGTCGCAAAACTCCGCACCTATTCACAGGTTGTGGGTATTACGCTGACCGCCGCTGATGTTCGAACCGCAGCTTCCGCCTGCATACCGCCCGCACTAGTGGCGAAAAATTGAGTTGTTTCTTGCAAAAAGTTCGCGACTGTTATACAGTGATAGCCAATAGCTGCGTTCACTGCAATAGACGCAACACAGTTTGCGCAACAACTTGTCGGCCTGCACGCACTGTCGGCAGGTCCAGTGGTACATCACAGCAAAAGAAGAGGTGTTTCAGCCATGCGGTTGAGCAGGCAAACTGCCTTGGCTTTGGCGACGTTGCTAGCGTTGCTGGCTGTAGCGCTGGGCTACATGTTTCTTCGTGGCAAGGAACCGCCGCCCGAAGTGGTGCAGAGGGTGCAGGTCCCTGTCCCTATTGCCGATATCCCCGTTGAGACTGATCTGCGCAGGGATATGTTCAAACAGGCCTCCTTCGACCCGGAGCAGGTCCCCAAAGACGCTATCGCCGACCCCGACGACTTGCATGGCCAATTCGCCTTGCAGGAATTGCCCCAGGACCAGCCAGTACGCCCGTCCGCAATTGCCTCGCGCAGTACCGCCCTGGCAATGGCTTACGGCATACCCGAAAACTACCGCGCCATCACCCTTCCCGTTGACGATGTCTCCGGTGTCGCCAATTTCATCAGGCCCGGCGACCACATTGACCTCCTGGCTATATTCACCGATACTTCCGGCAATTACAGCACGGTCCAGACCGTGCTGCAGGATGTCCTGGTCCTGGCTATCAATGCCGTGACCACTCCGCCTGAGGGTGATCAGGCAAAAGAAGAGCCGGAAGCGAAGCCCAAATCGCGCCGCGGTGAGGAGAGCAGGACTGCAACAATCGCCGTCACACCGCATCAGGCACAGCTTGTCGCGCTCAGTCACCATCGCGGCGAGATACGCTTGATCTTGCGGCGCACCGGCGACAGGCGTATCGAGAGCCTCGGCCGCTCCCAGTCCTGGTCCCTGATTGGGTCGTTCCCGGTCAGAGAGTCCAGAGAGCCGGCGCTTACAGTCACCGAGACGCAGCCGCCTTCATGGGCAGAGATGTGGGGCGGACCACCCGTCGAGCGGCCACCAGTGGCCCCCGAAAAGCCTAAGCCAAAGCCGAGCAAGAAAGAACCCGCCGTCGAGGTCATACGCGGCTCTTCGCGCGAGTTCGTAAAGCCAGAGCAATGAACTCAAAAAGGAGCGCCGAGATGAAGCAGCCGAAACAGCCCAGAAAGCCAGGGCGCTTTCTCCCGGCAATGTGGCTCATCGCCGCGATTGTAGCTACAGCGCTGCCGGCCTCAGCACAGACCTTGGCCCGCCCCTGGCAGGCCGGCAGCAGTATTGTCGTCCCGGAAGGCCGCAGCATCATGCTGCATTTTCAGAAGATGCGCCGCGTGCAGATCGCTAACCCTGAAATCGCCGATGTAGTCATCTCCAGCGTCGCTCAGCTCCTTGTCTATGGCAAGAAGCGCGGTCTGACTACACTTTACGTCTGGGACGCCACCGGACTGCACGAATACGAGGTCAGCGTCACAGGCCTTACGCCCGCCGAAGAGAGCGCCCGCGAACTCCAGAAGGCTCTCGGGGACAAGCTCACCTACACGACCGTCGGCGAGAACATCCTCATCGTGGAGGGCGCTGTTGACCAGCGTGAGGTCCTGCAGCGCGCACACCGCATCATCGCAGCCCACACCGGCCCGGTCAGTATCCTCGACCTCGTCAGCCTCACCGGGGCACCAAAGATCCCTGCCGAGGCCGCCGCTGCTGCGTTAAGCGAAATCTTCGGTGATAAGCTCGAATATCGCGTGCTTGGGACCAACAGGCTCGTCGTCCAGGGCGACATTGATGATCCGGCGGAGGTTGAACATCTCGCTAGCGTCGTACAAGCCACCAGCAGCGACGAACTCTCCATTCTCAACTTCGTCAAGTATAACGATGAACTGGCCTCTCCCCCACTGGACAAGCTCAAGCAGGCCATCGGCCCGGAGTTGAAGGTCTGGCAGGTCAAGGGGCGCACTGTTGCCGTTGACGGCAAGCTCCCCTCTCAAGAAGACTACGACCGGCTGGTCAAGATACTGGAATCATTTGCCGACCAGGCCAATATTATCAACCTCGTGCGTGTTATCAAGCCGCGGCCGGAGATTGACGTGTATGCCCAGCAGCTCCGCGACGTCTTCGGACCGGATGTCGACGTCAAGCGCATGGGGCCCGAAACACTCGCACTGCAGGGCACCGTCACCAGCGAACAGATGCAAGAGCATTACAAAGAAGTACTCGACGCCATGGACCACCCCTACCGCGTTGTCAATGTCCTGCGCATAGTGGAGCCCTTCAAAGACCAGATTGAAGTCGCCGTGCTGGTGGTTGAAATCAGCAACGACCAGCTCGACAAACTCGGCATCGAGTGGGGGCAGTTGGGGCTTAGTCCGGATGGCATCGTCGGCTTTGTCAGCCAGCCCTTCCTCTACGACATCCGAACTCGCAGCGACTTCAACCCCGTGTCTGACATCGCCGCAAATATTCATCTGCTTCTGGAAGACAGTAAGGGCCGGGTACTGGCCCGGCCAAAGGTTATGGTCAACGACGGCGAAGACGCCGAAATCCTCATCGGTGGCGAAGTCCCGATTCCGATCGTTCAGCCTGAAAGCAGCGGCATCACCACCGTCACCATCGAATACAAAAAGTACGGAGTTAGGCTGCAGATTGCTCCGACCATCAAGACCGATGGCCAGACCCTGGACCTCGAGATCAAACCCGAAGTCAGCTCTCTGGACTGGGCCAACGGTGTGACCATCAGCGGCTTCAGCATCCCGGCCTTACGCACACGCACGGTTGAGACCACTGTCAGCATACAAGACGGTGGCACTCTGGTGCTCGGCGGCCTCATACAGAAAGAGCAGGCCGAGGTCATCCGCAAGATACCGCTCATATCAGAAATACCTATCATTGGCGAGCTATTCAAGCATAAGAGCTTTGTCAGCGGTAGCAGTGAGCTGGTCATCTTTGTCACGCCGCGCATCGTTACCGGCACTCACCACCCGCCCGGCTATAAGCATCCTGCCGAACAGGAGTTGGAGGACGGCCGACAGATACCAGAATAGCAACAACATCTGCCTCTTGCTCTGGGCTTTCGAATGTCGTCAATGGTAGTGGCCTTGGCGATATGCTGTTCTCCCCTCTCCCCCTGGGAGAGGGGCCGGGGGTGAGGGGCTGTCGTACCTTAGGTTGTCGCAGAGCTGCAGGCAGGCTCCCCGCCGTCGCCATAGTGCTCTTCGTACATTGGCGACCGGCCCGCCTCTATTTGCACATAATCGCTTACTCAGGGGGCTTGCTATCGGGTGCCTCTCTTGAGGTTGACGCAGCCGGCACCGGGGTAAACTCAAGATTGCCCGACGATTTGGCCCGCCTCTTGTTGTGCCTGATACTTGGGAGAGAGATTCATGCCTGAAGATCGTGCTGCCGCCCCAATCAATGTGGTCATAACCGAGGCCAACCCGGGCTCGGCTGACGATTTGCGCCAGATGTTGATCAAACTGGTCGCCGGCGGCCGCAAGCTTGACATTGCCGGATACGCCAGAGATGGCCTTGAGGTTGCCCAGATGGCCGCCCACATGAAGCCCGACCTCATGTTCATTGACACTGACATGCCTGGCATTGATGGCTTTGAAGCCTGCAAGCTGGCGGTCTCAGCGAATCCGGACACAATTTGCGTCATGCTGGCCAAAGCGGTGACGCCGGAGCTGACTACTGCTGCGATGCGCGCAGGAGCCAGGGCTGTGATCGATCCGCAGCAATCGGAAGCCGATCTGCACAAGCTCATTGACGAGCTTATTGAGCTGCGGGAGGCCAAAGACAGGCCCGAATTCGCTCTAGCCACCGACCCCGAGAAGATGCCGGTCTCGATTGCGGTCACCTCGGCTAAGGGGGGCGTCGGAAAAACCACGGTCGCGACCAACCTGGCGGCAGTATTGGCCAAGCGCTTCCCGGACCAGGTCGTGCTGGTTGATTTCTTCGGCCAGTTCGGCAATGTCGCATTGAGTCTCGATTTGCGTCCCACTGCCGGCATCGGCGATCTGATGGCCTATCAGGACCTTGATGTGGACCTGGTCAACGGTCATCTGCTCGACCACGAATCCGGCCTCAAGGTGCTTGCCGGAGTGTCGCGCGGCAGCCAAGAGCTGCTCGCAAAAGTGGATATCCCACACCTCGCATCCTTGCTTGGCGTGTTACGCCGCTGCAGTCGCTTCACCGTATTCGATATCCAGCCACTCCTATGGCCTGCCAGCCCTTATGTGCTCTCTCGATGTCAGCATATCATCGTGGTCAGCACCCTCGATGACATCGCTTCGATGCGCGATGCGGCGGCACTCATTGAAATAATTATCAACTCAAACGTCCCCAGAGAGCGCATCAAGCTGGTGGCAAATAAGGTCTTTAAGGTTAGCGAATTCAGCATCGACGACCTTGAAGAAGCCACAGCAATGAAGGTCTGGGCCCAGATATCCAATGAATACGTCATTGTTAGCGCAGCCCGCAATGAGGGCGTGCCGTTTGTCATCAGCCGCCCCCGCGAGGAGATTAGCCGCACCGTCCATGACATGGCCGACCGCATTCTGCACGAGAGCACGCCACTATAGGCCGGCGGCCCGCACCAATGATATTTTCAGGGGGTGAGATATATGCGACAGGATGACGTTTCTGCAGCAAGGCAAATGGCCGCCGACCTCGGTATCTCTGTCGAAGAAGCCGAGGCTATGAAAACCATCGGCCTTCAGGTCCATCAGCGGCTGTTGTCCGATACCGATTACCGCACCCTCCAGTTCATGACCGAGCAGGAGCTCATCGAGCGCATTCGCACTCTCATTGAGATCGTCGGTCAGGACCGAGAAATGTCCCTGTCAGCCAGGGCCAAGGAGCAGATGCTGGCAGAAGTGCTCAATGAGGTTATCGGCTATGGCCCCATCCAGACATTCCTCGATGACCCAACCATCTCTGAAATCATGGTCAACGGCCCAGGCAAAATCTATATCGAGCGCCACGGCAAAGTCGAGACCACTAACCGACGCTTCATGGACGAAGCGCACGTTATGCGTATTATCGAAAAAATCATCGCCCCTCTCGGACGGCGCATTGACGAATCCACCCCCATGGTGGATGCCCGCCTCCCGGATGGCTCCCGCGTTAATGCCATCATCCCTCCGATCTCCGTGATCGGCCCTTGCCTGACTATCCGTAAGTTCTCCGCCGATCCCCTTGGTGCAGACGATCTCGTCGCATTCGGCAGCATGTCCGAGACCATGCGTGTCTTCCTCGAAGGCTGTGTCAAGACCCGCCTCAACACCGTCGTCTCCGGCGGCACCGGCAGCGGCAAGACCACGACCCTCAATGTGCTTTCCGCGATGATTCCGGGCGAGGAACGCATTATCACCATTGAAGACGCTGCCGAACTACAACTCCAGCAGGAGCATATCGTTACACTCGAAAGCCGACCGCCCAACCTCGAAGGCCGTGGTGAGGTTACCATCCGCGACCTGGTTCGCAATACCCTCCGCATGCGCCCCGACCGCATCATAGTTGGTGAGTGTCGCGGCGCTGAGGCCCTCGACATGCTCCAGGCCATGAACACCGGCCATGACGGCTCCATAACTACTATCCACTCCAACAGCCCACGCGATACACTGTCCCGCCTCGAAACCATGGTGCTGATGGCCAATGTCAACTTGCCTTCGCGCGCCATTCGCGAGCAGATCAGTTCCGCTATTGATCTTATTGTTCACCAGGAGCGACTCCGTGATGGCTCTCGCCGCATTGAGAATATCACCGAGGTTCAGCGTATGGAAGGCGATGCCATCGTGCTGCAGGACCTATTCGTTTTCCGGCGTGAAGGCTTCGCGCCTGACGGCAAGATAATCGGCCATCATGAGGCCTGTGGCGTCCGACCGCTGTTCATGGAGCGTATGGAAGCTGAGGGCATTAATTTCAGTTGGGAGGTCTTCGAACCAGGTGCCTTCTAGCCGTCGGGTACGCACACCTTTGCTGTGGGTGCGTGGTCGGAAAGGGGAATTCGCGTGCCTTTGTGGTTGCCTTTGGGCTTCATTTTCATCGCCGTTTTTGTCGGCACGTTGGCACTGTTCTCTGCCGGCATTGCGGCGTCTGCGATCCGCCAGCGCCGCTTGGCCGAACTCAAACAGGGCCGGCCACTTTCCTCTGAAGCCACGCCCTCGGTAAAAGCTCAGAAACCGGATATTGATCCCGCCCCACTGCTTAGCGGCATATTGCAGAATTCCACCCTCGGCAAACGCCTCCAGTTGCTCATCCTACGCGCAGGACTCGTATGGCGACCATCAGAGCTTGTCGCGTTGACACTCGCATGCATACTACTCGGCTATATCATTGGTATCCTCTCCAGCAGAGGCAGCATCTCCATGGGCATCATATTAGCCCTCATCGGCTCAGTCGGCCCTTACGTGTATCTGAAGGCAAAGCAAGGGCGGCGCCAGGCTCATCTCAGTGCCCAGATCCCGGACATGCTGGATATCCTCTCCTCTTCTCTCCGCTCTGGACATTCATTCCTCAGCGGAGTGCAGATACTCGTTAGCCAGATGCAGCCTCCACTTACCGACGAGTTTGCCCGTGTCGTCCAGGAGGTCAAGTTTGGCGCATCCCTGGCCGACGCCCTTGGCGACATGGTGTATCGCACTGAAAACTATGATATGGAGCTGATTGTCTCCGCCGTTCAGACCCAGTTGGCTGTCGGCGGCAACTTGGCTGAAATTCTCGACCAGATCGGCACCATGATCCGCGACCGAATCGCCCTCGCCGGTGAAATCTCTGCCGCCACTGCCGAAGGACGCTTCTCCGCCATGATACTGGTCGGAATGCCATTCATCCTGGCTTTCATCGTAAACTCCGTCAGCCCGGGCTATCTCAGTCCCTTGTTGTCCGACCCGCTTGGCCAGATGATGCTCGGCGTCGCCGGCGGCCTGGTGGTAGTCGGCGTCCTCATTATCCGAAAAATGCTTGATGTGGCGCTGTAATGCCGGCCGCCGCTGCCAACCTGCCTTTGTCGCATCGAACAACGTGTGTTACGATAGCGTACAGAAAGACTTGGAGTGTAGCCAACATATGCTAGGGCTTATCATCGGAATCGTGATTGTTGCGGCAATTCTGGTCTATCTCGGCTTGTCGCAGGCGACTGCGGGAGACCGGCTACAGCGCCGCCGTGAGGAGTTACTTCAGCAGCAGACTGTTAGCCCACAGCTGCGTTCGGCCGTCTCCGAGGAGCTTTCTGCCTCATTTGCCGAACGCATTCTGAAGCCCGTCCTTGGGGCAATCGCCGGACGTCTGGCGATCGCCGCGCCTGAGGGAATGATCCAGGCAGCACGTGCTAAGCTCGCCGCCGGCGGCTACCCCATGGGCCTCACCGAGCCGGTCTTCCTCCTCTTGCGAAGTCTCGCTGCCTTCGTGGCCGCCGGCGCATCGTACGCCGCTTTTTCCAGCCTTGCCAGTGCTACTCCACTCATGCGCCTCACCATCACCCTATGCGTTCTGGTTGTCGTGTCCATGATACCAGACTACATCGTCGGCAATTCCGTCAAGACCCGCCAGGCTCAGATCCGCCGCGCGTTGCCCGATCTGCTCGACCTCCTCGTGGTCTGTACTGAGGCCGGCATGGGACTTGACGGCGCACTGGCCGAAGTTGTCGCCCGCAAAGAAGGCCCCCTCGTGGACGAGTTCAACCGTACACTCGTAGAAGTCAGACTCGGCAAGCGCCGCAGTGACGCCTGGCAGGACATGGCCGATAGGGTTGATGTGGCAGAGCTCGGCACTCTCGTCGCGGCACTCTACCAGGCTCAGATGCTGGGCGTAAGTATCGCGCGTGCCCTCAGAGCTCACTCCGATGCCCTACGCACTCAGCGCAGTATCCGCATCAAAGAGCAGGGCGCTGTGCTCTCGACCAAGATGCTGTTCCCAATGGTGCTATGTATCTTTCCGGCGTTGTTTGTCGTCATCCTCGGACCCGGCGCAATACAAATTATGCACACTATTGGCGGAGGTATTGGTGGTGGATAAGGCTAAACCTGAAGTTGCGGCCCTCAGGGTCAGGGCCGCAACAGGCGCGACTGGCAGGGCGCGCCGTTCCTAGAGCCTCCCCTCAAATCTGGGCTCAAAAGAAGGAAACAAAATGCAAGTAGAGTCGCTCTTGGTAGTCATCGTTGATGATGACGCTGCAATCGCTAAGGCTGTAGCAGCCAAACTTGAACTCGAAGGCTTCGAAACCAAATATGTGCTCAGTGGCCAGGAGTTCTTTGAAATCATGGAAACGTGCCAACCACATCTCATCATCCTTGACCTCGGACTGCCTGACATTGATGGTGTCACCATTTGCCAGCGTATCAGGCACACGTCCGCAGTGCCCATCATCATGCTTACCGCCAGGGCCGAGGAGGTCAACCGCATCGTCGGCCTCGAAGTCGGCGCCGACGATTATGTCACCAAACCGTTCAGCCTCGATGAGCTCGCAGCCCGCGTCAAGGCCGTCTTACGCAGAGTGGATCCCAGTCGCGGCATTGCGCCACCCAGTCCGGTACTGGAAGTGGGCGACATCACTATAGACACCGAAGGCCATCAAGTCACAATCGCCGGCAAAGTCGTTGACCTCACCCCTACCGAATTCGGGCTGCTGTGCGCACTGGCCGAAAGTCCCGGTAGAGTCTTCAACCACCGGGAGCTGTTACAGAAGGTCTGGGACTATGACCAATACGATACCCATCTGGTCGAGGTCCATATCGCCAATTTGCGCTCCAAGATCGAGAAGAACCCGCGCAAGCCGCAGAGGGTAGTGACCGTTCGCGCCGTCGGCTACAAGCTCGTCACGTCCTGATCTGGCAGCTAACGCTACTATGGCCAACTCGGCTCGCTACCGCTGGGCTCTGCTTGCGATACTTGTCGTAGCCCTCGCCATCAGGCTATGGGGTTGCGATTTTGGATTCCCATACTTCCACCACCCCGACGAATCCAAGCTGGTACAGCCCGCACTGGAATTGATCAACTTCAACCGCCTCAACCTCCACCCGGGCCATTTCGATTACCCGTCCTTGTATATCTACTTGTTGGCGCTCCTCACCGCCCTTTATGCACTGTTCCTGATCGCTGCAGGCTATGTGTCGGGCCTCAGAGACGCAGCCTCCTTGTTATAGACGGCTGCTCCTGCCATCTGCTGCGAGCCGTCTCCGCTTACCTCAACAACACGTCTTGGCCATTACTTCTCATGCACACCGAGCCCGGCCCGCGTCCTTTCTTATCCCGCGGCTTGCGCATCCTCAATATTCGCGTCGGGTACCCACTTCTTCGGAGTGGGTGCGCCTTCCTAGCGTGTCAATGCGATTGCCGTTGTAGGGGCGCATGGCATGCGCCCTGTTGGTGCAGTTTGGTTGGCGACTTAAGGGCGCTCACCGTCCGCCCGTTGCCTCTGCCGTATGCCGTTCTCCCCTCTCCCTCCGGGAGAGGGGTGCGGGGTGAGGGTCGCCGTTCACTCACGACTCGGACAATTTATTATTCTGTGCAGGCTTGCAGGAAACATCTCCCGCGCAGCGAAAAGAATATATCAATATAGCATTTAACGCTTGACTTCTTCTACCACAACAGCTAATATGTGGGCTTATCTCTCCTATCGCCCATCAAGAGCACGGCTGTTGCAATAACGAGGTGGCACTTATGACTACAAGAGAGTCCGGCGACACGCGCCGCACAATGCCCACTACTATCGGGCATATTACCATTGAGAACTTCCTGCACATCTTCGACGAAATCGTCGAAAACAAGCAGCGATGCGGCATCGAGGCAATTCAGGACAACCCTGACGACTTGCTACAACGCTCCAGGCATTACGGCACCCAGTACAAGAACAACAGTTGGGGGTGGACTTCCAACATCTGGAGCCGCAGTGCCAAGAACACTGTGGTCATTGATAGCGAGCACGAACTCAAGAACGAGCACCGCACCCTGATGCTCAAGGTCCTGGAGCAGATCCTGTGCCGGCCCATGATCCAGGTGGACGCTAATCTCGGAAGCTCCGGCTCACGCGCACAGATGCACTGCCGCCTCTACTGCGACCCGCAGTTCCCTGACCTTGCCCACCGCTGGAAGCAGCTTAATTTCCCTGCAGACCCCAACGAGCAGCCGCAGGCGACCCTATTCTTCATACCTCAGTACCTGGAGAATCCCAATGTGCCCGGCGGCGACCAGATGCTCCGCGTAATTCGCTTCCCTCACCACGGCTACACGGTCGCCACTGCAACCTCCTACCAGGGCG
The DNA here is from genome assembly GCA_029821145.1 of Candidatus Zipacnadia bacterium. Lineage (GTDB taxonomy): Bacteria > Armatimonadota > Zipacnadia > Zipacnadales > UBA11051 > UBA11051. The sequence goes on along the minus strand of JALGTY010000056.1, from coordinate 1,468 downwards.
AGATCAAGAAGGGCTTTCTGGCACATTGGATTCTGCATTGCTACCAGCAGGGCGGTACCGGCGAGCATGCCTCCCTCAAGGAGTTCACCGTCCGCAAGGACAACGGCACTGAAAAGCGCATAGTCATGGGTTGCTGGGGCCTTAGCGGCACTGGCAAGTCCACACACGGCCTATACGTGGTCAACGAGCACACCGCTCCGCTGTTCAAAGAGCAGTTCGGCATTGACATAGAGAAGTTCGTATATGACCAGGCGCTGAAGAACGATGACATCACCGGCTGGTGGCCCGACCAGGTTGTCGGCTCCGAAAGCGGTGCGTGGACCAAGACAGAAGATGTGGACCGGGATCAGGTCGCCATATACAATGCCGCACGCGACCCACACGCACTCCACGAGAACACCGAGTGGGACGAGAACGGCGATGTCAGCTTCGCCGGAGAGCTATTTCAATACAATGGCGTGCTCAACCGCAACGCTCGCACTGTATTGCGCATGGAGGACACCGGCTATTTCGATGGCAGCGTGGATTCCACCATGCCGCCCAACATGGCCGTATTCATCAGCCCCGGCCATCTCAGCGACTATGCCTGGCTGAAGATTACCGACCCCAATTTCGCCGCAAAGGTCCTGGCTGATGGCCGCACTGTGGGGCATCCGGCTCAGGAGGCTACTGGTGTCGGCCAGACCAAGTACGAGACCCGCTACTGCCTGCCTTTTACTATGGGAATAGGCAGCGCCGAGCATGTACACCGCTTCCGCGATCTTATCGCCGACAAAGTCGGCACCGACCGCGAGTTGGAGGTCTATCAGGTCAGCACCACTGGCCGCATCGGTGCTGCGTACGAGTGGGTTGAGGGCAAGCTCGGCGAGGAGGAGCTTCACGTCCCCCAGGTCATTTTCAGATACACGCATGGCAAGCCGACACCCGAGGGCGGCACCAGTCCCTCCATTGAGGAGACCGAGCTATTTCTTTTCCAGGCCGCTCGCGAGGCCGTCGAGTACGAGCCACATCCGGTCTGGGGCGACCGGGTACTGGTGCCGGTGCAGGTGCCGGGGATTTCATCCCAGCGTCTGGCGGAGCTTGCACCCACGGCATATCGCGACAAGGAGGAGCTCGAGTCACTGTTATACGTACAGGTATTGATGAGCAAGTACACCTTGCACGAGCAGGCTCCCGGCCTCGACCGCGAAATCTACTACGCAATGGACTTCTGAGCCTCGTAATTGCTAATCGCCTCGGACGTGCATCGGCCTGACCTGTTTCCTCGCCGTTGCCTTTCACTCTATCGCGTGGCACAAGCTTGCCCGCCATAGCTTTAGCGAAGGCGGGGCTTTCCCGTAGGGGCTGAGCTTGTCGAAGGCCAGCCCGACTCGCCGTTGCCGTTTTCCCCTCTCCCTGCGGGAGAGGGGAATTAAAGGGGTGAGGGGTGCCGTAGCCTTTCGGAGGGGCCGTGCCGAGCGAACGGTTG
>JALGTY010000456.1 GCA_029821145.1 Candidatus Zipacnadia bacterium | reverse complement strand
GGCTGACTGGAGCACCGAGCAACCGTTCGTGAATGTCTTCCGGCTGTCGCGGCGGTGGATCAGCCAGCGAGAGGGTGCTGAGTGGGGCAAGGGGCCCGCCCTGCAGCTCGACGGCCATGGCTGGATCACGCGCCTTGAGTCGGACTGTTACGCGGACACGCCTATGTGCATGATCAACGACGGCCATTACCCCTCCGGTCACTACGTTTGCCTCTACGAGGGGGAGGGGGAGATTGAGTTCTGGAATGTCGAGGCAGAGGTCTCGCGCGAGCCGGGGCGAGTTGTCATCAATGTAGACAGCGCTATGGGCGCAATCTGGCTGCGCCTGCGCTCGGTCAACCCTGATAACTACGTGCGGAACATCCGCGTCATTTTGGTCGACTTCGAGGGCAACTGGCAGCAACAGCACTTCGCGCCGGAGTTCCTCAGGCGCTGGGCCGAATTCAATACTTTCCGCTTTATGGACTGGATGGCTACGAACGGGTCGCCGGTTGAGAAGTGGGCTGACCGGCCGCGGCTTGATGATGCGCACTGGACGACTCACGGGGTGCCCCTGGAAGTGATGATTGACCTGTGCAACCGGCTCCAGGTCAACCCGTGGTTCTGTATGCCTCATCGTGCGGATGATGATTATGTGCGGCACTTCGCCGAGCAGGTCAAGCGCGACCTTGACCCGTCGCTGACTGTCTATCTGGAGTATTCCAACGAGGTCTGGAACGGAATCTTCGAGCAGACGCAATACTGCAATGAGCGGGGTATGGAACTGCACCTTGGGGACAAGCCCTGGGAGGCAGGTTGGCACTACTCCGCGCGGCGCTCGGTCGAGATGTTCCAGATCTGGGAGGAGATCTTCGGTGGGACTGACCGCCTGGTCCGCTGTATGGCCACGCAGGCAGCCAACTCCTACGTCTCGCGCCAGAAGCTCGAGTTCGAGGACGCCTATGAGCACTGCGACGCACTCGCGGTGGCCCCGTATTTCGGCTTAACCCCGCACCCGGAGAGCGACCCGTCCAGTGACGAGATTGCCGCGTGGAACGTCGATCAAGTGCTTGATTATGTTGAGCAAGTCCGCTTGCCGCGCGCTATCGAGTCAATACACGAACAGAAACAGGTTGCCGACGAGTTCGGGCTAGATCTGGTAGCCTATGAGGCCGGCCAGCACCTCGTCGGCGTCCGCGAGGCCGTCAACAACGATGCGCTGACGAAGCTGCTACATGCCGCCAATCGCCATTCACGCATGGGCGAGTTTTATACGCGCTATCTCAATGCCTGGCGCAACGCTGACGGGGAGTCGATGTGCCTCTTTGCCTCGGTGGGGCGTTGGAGTAAGTGGGGTTCGTGGGGACTACTGGAGTATCCGGGCGACACCACCCCCAAGCACGCAGCAGTTGTGAATTGGAATCGCGCCCCCCCCCGGCTCGCCGTTCAGTGAGAAGCCCCCCAGGGGCATACGGTATAGCGATAGGCAAAAAACTTCGTTTGAACGGAAAACAAGCGAAGAGACTTGCCGGTGGGACTGGAGAGCGGGTCCTCGGAGACTGTTGCGAGACCTACTTCTCCTCAATGTCTGCTCCCTACCCGTCGGTGGGAAGTCATCATCCTGACCGGCTAACAGTAGGTTGGTGTTGCGAACCGGAGGCAGTGACCAGTGAATAACTTACGCGGGATACTCTACCAGCTTGCCCGACTGCTCGGCGACATAAATGCCGTGATGAAGGGCAAAATTGGCTCACGCATATTCAACAAGCTGCTGGGCCGCAAATTAATCTCCCGGGCGTGGCTGCGCGGTTGCGGGTGTCTCTTAGCTGTAATAGCTGGCCTGTTGCTGATAGCGATCTATTGCGCCGTAGCTAGCCTGGAATAGGCATGCGAGGGTGACAGACCATGTTTCACGGGCGCCGTTCGGACCCGCTCCATAATTCAATGTGACCACACACACTGTATCAGCCGGCAGCGACTCACCGAGTGTTGGGGTAGGGTGTCTTCGGATACAATGGCGGCGGTAGCAGAGCGGCTCGGGATCGTGCTGGGATTGTAGGCGCACGCCCTCTGCGCAGCCTACCCCGCGTAAACAATAGGTACGACAGACCTTGAGCTGACCGTCAAGCAGGCGCTTCCGAATGAGTAAGAAGGGTTTCTGAATGGGTATAGCGAATGACTGAGCAGCAGGACATTGCGGCTGTCGCGGCGAAATTAGTAGCAATCAGGCAGGGCAGATATTTTCGATTGGAGAGGGTTACTATGGGAAATATACCAACCAAAGTGCTAGCACGCATTACTAAGGGCCTAGACCAATTCCAGCCAATTATCAAGTCTGCCCGCGCTCGCGACATCAATGAATCCAACACTGTTACAATCGTGACTGACATTCTTAGCGATATTCTGGGCTACGACAAATACACCGAGGTCACTTCAGAAGTTGCAATCCGCGGATCATACTGTGATCTGGCAATCAAGGTCGAGGGCAACCTCGAGTTTCTCATTGAGGTAAAGGCTATCGGAATGGAGCTCAAAGAGAGCCATACAAGACAAGCCGTGAATTATGCAGCAAACCAGGGCATCGAGTGGGGAGCTCAAAGAGAGCCATACAAGACAAGCCGTGAATTATGCAGCAAACCAGGGCATCGAGTGGGTTATTCTTACAAACGCGGTCACTTGGAGAATCTTTCGTATCGGGTTCGGTAAACCAATCAGCCGCGAACTCATTTGCGAATTTGACCTCCTCTCATTGGACCCGAAGAGGGCTTCTGACATGGAGTCCCTGTTTCTTATAGCGCGTGAGGGGCTGCCGAAATCCGCCCTGGACGCCTATTATGCCCAGCGACAGGCCACCAACCGCTTCATCCTCGCTGCGGTCATCCTAAGCGACCCGGTTTTGAAGATTGTCCGCCGGGAAGTTAGGCGCTTGTCGCCCGGTGTAAAGATCGATTTGGCAGAGATTGAGCAAGTTTTGGAGCATGAAGTGATCAAACGCGATGTTCTTCAGGGCGACGAGGCGGAAGAAGCTCTTCAAAAAGCAACAACGCCTCAGGGCAAGACATTGCGACCAGGGGTTCGTGGCGGGCGAGACGAACCGCGGGCCCGGAGGCGTAGCTCCCCGCCTGTCTTCGTATTCCTTGGGCAAAGGTACACTGGTAAGTCGTGGAGGGACGTGTTCATTGAAATCTGTGCCCTGATGAACACGATGTATCCGTCTGATTTTGAGCGTGTGCTGGAACTGCGGGGGACCAAGCGGCCATGGTTTTCTCGTAACCCTGATGATGTGCGGCGGCCTGCGCTCGTGCCCGGGACCGACATCTACGCTGACACCAATCTCTCGGCAAAGGATATTGTCAGGCAGAGCAAAAGAATAGTCAGTCTTTTTGGTCATAGCGAAGATGACCTGATCGTTGAAACTCAATAGTCCGCGATAGAGACCATCTTTACCGGATTCTGGATATTGGAGGGGTGTTGCTTG
>JALGTY010000055.1 GCA_029821145.1 Candidatus Zipacnadia bacterium | reverse complement strand
GAAGTATTGACACCTTGGCGCGAAGCAGGTAACATTAAGTTGTCTGGACGAAACCTAACTGAATACTGCATCATAGATGTACGGCCACGATCAACTCGCGGGCGGCTAAGCTTAGCACCCGGAGTTGGTCATCGTGGCAATTGTCGCAATGAGACTATCCGCGTTCGGCGTCCGCAAGCCTCGTTTTGGCAAGAGATAGCTTGCAGCGCCGCTCTTGGCAGTCGGCCGACTGCCAAATGGAAAGAGGGCCACTTCCCCCCAAGTGGCTCTTTTTCATTGTCCGCGTTTGGATACACCTAACCCCCACCCACTCCTGCGGAGTGGGTGGGGGTTAGGAAAGGCCGACAGGCGAGACGCCCTGCCTTCGCCAAGGCTATGGCGGACGGGGCTGTGTTAGCGACAGAGGCAAACCTTTTTCTGACTCGCACCACTGCGATCTTCCTTCCACTTGTGGGTAATGTATAGGCGCTCTGCCTGTGTGGCAGGTGCAGCCGCTTGGTTGAACGAATGATAATGCACTAATGGACACATTCTCATATCGTCGGCAAACCTGCCGAGATCCACAATCATGAAGATCGCCGACCGCTATCTGCTAAGAGAGATGCTGTGGCCCTTTTTCGGTGGCCTGTTGGCCTTCATTGTCATGGTCACCGGCCACATGCTCTTCCAGGCGGTTGAGGTAATGGTCGAGCACCGCGTGGCATTGCGCGATGTACTGCGCTATCTATTGTACCAGGTGCCGACCGCAGCGGTGCTGGCCCTGCCGGTCTCAACGCTGCTTGCCGTGGGCCTCGGTACGAACCGTCTGGCGGCCGACAACGAGCTGCTGGCGATGCGGTCGGCGGGCATCAGCCGCTTTCGGCTGGTGCTGCCCGGCCTCTATCTGGGCCTGCTGGCGACTGGGCTCTCAATAGCGCTCTATCACAGTATCGTGCCGTGGGCGGAGGGGCGCGGCGATGTCCTTATCAGGGAGATCGCCCTCAGCCGGCGCGCCCTGCTGGTCCGTCCGGGCCAGTTCGTCAACGCAGGCCACGGCTGGGTTTTCCTGGTAGATGACACTGATCCCGACACTGGCGCATTGAAATACGTGCGCGTCTTCGACCACGACCAGCCCGACGGCTTTCCAGTGCTCTTTGTCGCCAAGTCCGGACGGCTTGATGACACCAGCATTCATTTCGACCGGCCCATGTTCTACGCTATCACGCCCACAGACGAGCCTACCACCGGAGATGCCTCGAAAGGATTGGTGAATCTCGCCGAAGTCAGCGCCACCCTGTCCCCCAAGTCCAGCAAGCTACAGGCGATGACCTTCAACCAGCTTCTGGCCGAAGCAGACCGGATTCAGGAACAAGGCATGTCCGGGTACCGTCAATATATTGTCGAGTTCGACAAACGGATGGCCCTGGCTTTTTCCTGTCTGCTCTTTGCGCTGTTGGCCGGGCCGATCGTTGGCGCCTTCGGCCATACCCAGAGTCTGGTGGGCCTGTTGGCGACCCTGTTGATCGTATTCGTCTATTATGTGGTGATGCTGTGGCTGCAGATGCTGGCGGAGGCGGCGATATTGCCCACTTTCGGCGTTTGGTTTCTCAACGTCCTCGTTGCACTTATCGCGTTAGGGTTACTATGGCGGCAAAGGTGAGCTTAGAGGGTGGGGCTGCTGGCGCGTCACTGCCGCGCGGTCATCTTGCTGCCGCGCTATCGCCTCCGCTGGTGCTGCTCGCACTGGTGTTGTCTTTCTTAGCTTACCCCGTGACTGCTGGCGCCGACGCCCAGTCTGATGCCTTCTCCGAGGCGATGCAGCCGCTTTCACTGCCCTCCGAGCAACAGCCGCCTTCCCAGCCAGCGACCGAAACGCCGCCGGAACCGGAGCAGCCGGAGCCGACCATAGCCCCGGAGGAGGGCCCGCAGCAGCCCTCTGCTGAACAGCCTGAGCCGTCCGCGCTGCCTGAGCCATCTCCTGACAGCGAGGTCATTTCCCTGCAGGCCGATGATCTTCACTACACCTCGGAGGGCACGCAGGCCTGGGGCAAGGTGCGGGTCGGCTATCAGGACTACCGGGCCTCTGGCGAGATCCTGGACATTGACAAGGAGCGCGTCTGGATCAAGCTGCGCGGCGATGTGGTCGTCACAAGCCCCGACATGCTGACCACCGCCGACAATCTCGAACTCAATCTGGATACCGAGCACTGGCATGCCTTCGACACGCGCACGAAGGTGGAGCCATCGTTTTTCGAAAGCGGCGTGGTGGAGCCGCTGTATCTCGATGGCCGCCACATTCATGGCTGCCCCGGGCAGATAGAGGTTAACTCCGGCCGCGGCACTTCCTGTGACCTCCCGCACAAGCCGCACTACTGGCTGCAGAGCTCATACATCAGAGTCGAGCCGGAGGAGTACGTGGTGTTCAGAAAGCCCGCCCTCTACCTGCTCGGCCATCGCATATTCAGGTACCCCTGGGACTTGCGCCTATCCTTGCGCCGGCACACCAATCGTTTCCTGCCGGAAGTGGGCGAGAACGAGGTCGAGGGCTACTTCGCCAAGTTCGCCTACCTGTACTTGCTCAATGAACAGAACTCCGGTGTCCTGCGCCTGCATTTGACTCAGAAGCGCGGGACCGGTTACGGCTTCGACCACGACTTCGACTTCGGAGCCAACTATGGCGATTTACGTTTCTTCGGCGAGCCGTCGCAGGGAAGCTGGTCCGGCAGGCTGAGCGATACTCACCAGTTCTCCGAGAGCTTTACCGCCGACCTGAGCAGCAACATCCAGCGCTACAGTGGGTACGAAGCTGGCTCTACCTCCTTTTCCAGCAACCTCAGCTTCCGCAACCGGTCCACTGACGGCCAATCGCTGTTGGGATTTCAGCACTCGATCATGAAGAGCGCCTACAGCACCAACAAGCGGCTGACGGTGAACATGACCCACCGCCAGCAGGCCTCGGAGGACTATAGCTGGGAGGTCCGCAATGTAATGCGTCGCAACGACTACCTCGCCGATCAGCGTCCCGACGAGGAGTTGAACACCGAGTTTCGTCTGCGCGGTCGCGAGCGCAGTTACAATTGGGAGGCCATCACCAAGAAGCGCTATGATCTCGACGGCAGCGCCTACACCGGCGATGACAATTTCTATTCGCTCGATTACTTGCCCGAGCTGCAGATGAACACCGACACCTCGCGGCTTGGAGGCTATCGGCTATTTGGCACGGCGCGGGTACGGGCCAGCCTCAACCTCGGCAGATTCAAGCAACAGCCGGAGAACATGAACGTATCGCGAGCCGCAATTGACATATCGCTGCCTGGTCACAGCCGCAGCATCGGCGGCAGCAAGAAACTGCACAACAGCCTGCGCTTCCGGCAGCAGTTTTTCAGCGACGGCTCGGCACAGTATTACACTAATTTCCGCACCGAGCTGCGGGGCAAGTGGGGCCACACCTGGGATCACCGCTGGAGCTTTAACTTCGGCTCCTCTCACGGCTATTCGCCGCTGCGGCTGGGATATGCGGGAAAAAGCAGTTATCTGAACTTCCAGGCCGTGCGCACGGTGCGGGACAAGATGCGCATTGACGTGGGTAGCGGCTACGATTTTGTCAACAACTATTATCGGGACGCGACCTTCCGCGGCCAGTTCATGCTTGCCCCTGACAGCCGCCTGGAGTTGCAGACCAGCTACAGCCTTGACCGCAGCGAGTGGCGGCCGGTTAATGCCAGGTGGCTGCGGGCAACCGACAACTGGTACTCAGCGATAACTTCGTATTATGATCTGGACGAGAGCAAGCTCACGCGCGCGACTTCAGAGATTAACTGGCGCGTCAACAAGCTGTGGCATATTGATGTACTGGCCGGCTATAGCGGCTACACACACAAGCTGGATCAGTTCGAGGTCCAGGTGCTGCGCGATCTACACTGCATGTTGGCATCGGTGACGTACGACAAGGAGTTGAACGAGTTCAGGATCAACGTCGGGATCAAGGCGTTTCCTTCCAACGAGCGGCAGTTTGGCGTGGGCGCCGGCGGCCCGCGCTTCGAGAGCACATTCGGGCAGTATTACTGATGGAGAGCAACTGCATGGGCTGCATCACACCGCGACCGATCGCTGGTCTGACGACTTTGCCGCGGCTGGTATGCGCGCGGCTGTTGGTGCTCGGCCTCGGCTTGTGTCTGCTCGCTGTGCTGGTTGAGCCTGCGCTTGCAGGCCCAGCCGATGATGCCGCCCTTAGCCGGCGCCCATCCAAGCAGGCCATCAGGCACCAACTCGATGAGATACTCGCGCAGGATGAATACCACACTGAGCAGCAGCCGGAGGCGTGGTGGTTCAGGCCGATGGTCGCGGCGATGCGCTTTCTTGCCAAGCTGCTTGACCGCGTCTTTCAGGCCCGCGATGCGCTCTATGTGGCTTATCCGCTGGTGTATTGGACGGTTGTCGCGCTGCTGGCGGTCATCGCGCTCGGCATTCTCGCGCACATCTATATGACCCTGACCGGCGCTTTCGGAAATGGCCGTTCCCGTCGCGGCCCGGCCGGTGTTGAGCTGCCGCCTCGCCATTCGCCCGGCGACTTGCGGGCCCGCGCACGGCAGGCGGCTGAGGGCGGCGATCTCGGACAGGCAATCGTGTATCTCTACCTGGCCATTCTCTTCCATCTCGACCGCCAGGGCCTCATCGTCTTTAACAGAGCCGACACCAACCGTCAGATCTTGCGCCAGCTCAGCGGCGCTCGGGAGCTGGTTGCTACTATGGAGCCGCTTACCGACACCGTTGATGCGATAAGCTACTCAGACTACGTGCCCACAGACGCCGAATTTGCTCGCGTCGAGCAGATATCTGAGGTGGTCATGGCACGATGAGATCCAGGGCGGCCGATCTCAGAATCGTTTTCTGGCTCGTAGTGATGCTGGTCGCGATATGCGCCGGCATCCACCTGTCTGAGCGGAATTCCCGGCGTCCTGACATCAGAAGAGACCACGCGATTGACTCGTACAACCGCTGGGGCACACGCGCTGTGGGCGAGTTGCTGGAGAGCCAGGGCTTCCGGGTGGCAAGCTGGCGGGAGCGTCTGACCGGACTGGGCCCGCAGCACCAGGCGCTGGTGGTACTGTCGCCATCGCGCCATTTTGTGAGCCGCGAGATCGCACACCTGCTGAAATGGATTGAAGGCGGCGGCACGCTGCTGGTTGCACCCAGCCGTCATACCTTGCTGGGCTCGTTCATAATCGAAACCGAAACCATACCACCCGTCCAGCAGATACTCGGCCCTTTGGGATTGATGGTTCGCAGGGAGGGCGACCTGGCAGGCAAGGCCGTGGGCGTGACAGACAGCCCTCTGCTCAGGGAGGTCGCGGCGCTCTATGTCCCCTCGCATCTGCGGCTGCAGACGGTCGGACAAAAGGCGCTTGCCGAGGCCTACCCGGAAGCGGCCAAGTCCGATAGCCTTGAGCAATATCTGCGCCCGCAACTGAAGTCTGAGGCCTTTACTGCTCTGGCCACACGCGACGACGCCTGCGCAGTCGGCGTGGTATCATACGGGAAAGGCTGGGTATTGATTCTTGGCGAGGCGGATATGCTGGGCAATTATTGGATAAACCAGCAGGACAACGCGGTGCTGGCGCTCAACTTCGCCTACCTGAGCGGCGCCGAAACGGTCTATTTTGACGAATACCATCACGGCCTGACATTTGTCTCCATTGCCGGCCAGGAGGCGCTGTCCTCAGGCGCGTGGCGGGTGTTGCTGATGGCGCTGGCGGCGGTAGGGCTTTTCTTCCTCGGGCAGATGGTACGTTTTGGCGCGGCGGTGCCATTGCAGCGCCAGGCCCGGCGCTCTGCCCGCGAATTCGTCCGCGCCCTCGCCCAGCTTTACATGCAGGCAGGCGCAAGGACCTTTGCACTACAGATCATTACCGGGGCGTTGAGAAGGCAGGTGGCCGCTTGCGGTCGCGTCTCCCTCAGCCGCACCGGACCCGAGGCGGATAACTACCGTCTGGCCCAGCGTTGTGCCGACCTCAACCCGTCTGTAAAGGCGGCAGCCTTGAGTAGCCTTCTCGACCGCCTGGATGCCGCTGCACAGGCCGATCACCGCCTTAGTAACGCCGAGTTCGTCCGGCTCAGCCGGGCGGCAACGGCTATGGAAAAGGAGCTTCCCAAACGTGGAACAGACTAGCGACATTACCAGACAAGTTGCGCTGCAGATAAACGAGATGCTTTCCCGGGTCATCGCCGGCCAACAGCCGGTCATCGAGCAGATGATCGTCGCGGTCATAGCCCGCGGCCATGCGCTGATCGAGGGCGTGCCGGGCACTGCTAAGACCATGCTGGTCAAGGGCCTGGCCATCTGTCTGGGCAGGGACTTCGCCCGCATCCAGCTCACCCCGGACCTGATGCCTTCTGATATTGTGGGAACTTACGTCTTCGACATGGACAGCTCGACCTTCAATCTCCGCAAGGGGCCGATATTCACGGACTTTCTCCTGGCCGACGAGATCAACCGCGCACCGGCCAAGACCCAGTCGGCTCTGCTCGAGGCCATGCAGGAGCGGCAGGTGACCATCGAGGGCAACACCCAGAAACTCAGCGACGATTTCATCCTCTTTGCCACCCAGAATCCGATCGAGTATGAGGGCACGTATCCGCTGCCCGAGGCCCAGCTTGACCGCTTCAGCCTCAAGATAATCATTGACTATCCCTCGGAGGCAGAGGAGATCCAGATATTGCAGCAGCACCATCACGGCTTTGATGACGCGGACCTGGCGGCGGCGGGCCTGGAGCCGATTGTTACTGCACAGCAACTTGCCGAATGTCGGCAACAGGTCCTCGGCGTCGAGGTCACTGACGAGATGATGAAATATGTGGCCGACATAACCCGTTCCACGCGAGAACACGCATCGCTGGTGCTGGGCTGCAGTCCGCGGGCATCGGCGCACCTTCTCAATGTGGCGAAGGTGGTCGCTGCCATACGCGGGCGCGGCTTCATGACGCCGGACGATGTCAAGGACATTGCTGCTCCCGCGCTGCGCCACCGCTTGCTGCTGCGCCCGGAGGCGGAGATAGACGGCCTCACCAGTGAGGATATCATCAGCGAAATCCTGTCCACAGTACCGATCCCGCGCTGATGCGACCTTCACCGCCCGCCGTTTTTGGAGGGGAAGCTGACCTCGACATCGCGTCCCTTTTCCCCTTCCGCGACATTCTTCAAATCGTCCCATCCCCCCAGCGGGACGATTTTGCTGGCGATGACGGAAATGTCCAGCTTCCCCTGGCGGCTGAGTTTGCCCTCTACCAGCAGCACCGGGCTGGCGTACAAATCCCGCCCATAGCGCTGATAGGTGTCCTCGAATATGGCCGCATCCACCAGGCCCTTTTCATCCTCCAGGCTGATGAATATGGCGGTACGCCCGCTGCGTGTAGGTGGCCGCGCTCTGGCCACTACAATCCCGGCCACCTTCACCCGGTCGCCGTCGCGATGGTTGTAAAGCTGCGTGCTGCTGAGCACCCCGATGCCATGCAGCTTTTCGCGCCAGAAGGTAAATGGATGCCGGCCAGTGCTGACGCCCATCAGCTTAAGTTCCATCCCGATACGGCCATATTCGGTCTGCGGGTCAAGCTGTGGCAGCAGACTGAGCTTATTGCTTCCGGTGAAGTCCAGCTCCTGGGCACTGCGGCGGCCATAGCGGTCGGCGATTGTGCTGCCGGGCATTGCTGCAAGGGTCCACAGTAGCTCAGACACGCTTTGGCCGGTGAAATCGAAGGCGCCGACCAGTATCAGGTTCTCCACGACGGGCCTGGGTACGCTGGTGCGCTGGCAGAAATCCCGCAGCGACTTAAACAGGCCCTGCTTGCGCGCCTGCACAATTGACTGCAACGCCGCCTGGCTCATCCCCCGAAACAGCCGCAGCCCGACGCGGATATTGCCGTCCTCGACGCTGAAGCGCACCTTGCTGCGGTTGACGCAGGCTGGCAGGATGCTGATGCCCAGCCGCTTTGCCTCTTCCGCCACCGTCCGCGACGGATAAAAGCCCATCGGTTCATTGGACAAGATGCCGGCCAGAAACTCCGCCGGATAGTGTGCCTTCAGATATGCCGTCTGGTAGGATATCCTGGCGAAGCAGGCCGCATGAGCCTTATTGAAGCCGTAGGCGGCAAATCCGGCGATGGCGTCAAAGATGCGGTCGGCTACAAAGCGGTCCACTCCGCGACTGATCGCCCCCTCGACGAATTCGCACCGCATGCTCTCCATATTCTCCGCCGAGCTATCGTGGGTCATCGCCCGCCGCAGCATGTCGCCCTGCCCGAGGGAGAATCCGGCGATGGCCTGGGCGATCTGCAGCACCTGCTCCTGGTAGATGATGACCCCGAAGGTGCGACGCAGTATCGGCTCCAGGGCCGGGTGCAGGTATGTGACCGGCTCGTGGCCGTGCTTGCGGCGCAGGTATGGTGTGATCATGTCAGACTGGACCGGGCCGGGACGGAAAAGCGAAATGTTGGCGATGACTTCTTCGAACTCCTGCGGCTGAGCGCGGCCCAGCAGGTTGCGCTGGCCGGGGCTTTCCAATTGAAAAAGCCCTACCGTCTTGGTCGAGCGCAACAGGCGGAAGGCCGCCTCATCGTCCAGGGGTATGGCTTCCAAATCCAGCCGCTTGCCGGTATGGCGCTCTATCTCTTCCAGGCAGTCTTCAATCGCACTGTGAATCCGCAGACCCAAGATATCCATCTTCAAAAGCCCCAGGGCCTCGACATCGTCCTTGTCGAAGCCGGCGATGACAATCCCCTTGGCGGCCAACTGCAGCGGCGCGATGCTCGTCAGTGCCTGCTCGCTGATGACCAGACCGCCGACATGGACGCTCAGGTTCCGCGGAAAGCCACTGATCTGCTCGCACAACTCAAACAGCAAGCCCTTGTCAGAAAGATCAACCTGCGCCTCTCTGGCCTCAGGCAGTTTCTCCAGCGCATCCCGGACCTCCGATGCGCGGATATGCGGGAAGACCTCCGCCAGCGGTCCGATCTCCGCATCTGCGATGCCCAGGGCCTTGCCGATCTCGCGGATCGCCGACCGCGCGCGGAAGGTGTTGATCGTGCAGACCGCTGCCACATGCTCGGCACCGTAGCGCTCATACACATAGGCGGTCACCTCATCACGTCGGCGGGCACAGAAATCAATATCAATATCAGGCATGCCACGCCGCTCGGCGCTCAGGAAGCGCTCGAAAAGCAGCTCATGTGCCAGCGGGTCGGCCTGGGTGATGTCCAGCACGTAGCTGACCAGCGAATCACCCGCCGAGCCTCTGCCGGTAGCGCGGATTTTCTTACTGCGCGCAAACCGCACGATATCCCACACGATGAGAAAATAATCGCACAGCCCCTGGGCTTCGATAATGCCCAGCTCGTGCTCCAGTCTTTTTCCCACGTCGGCTCTTATCTCGCCGTACCGCCATTTGGCTCCGGCATAGCAAAGCCTTCGCAAGTAGCTGCGCGCATTGTCCATCTCCGGCGGCGGATAGCGACCACAATCCTGCTTCCTGACAACCGCCAGATCAAAGCGGGGGAAGTGGAAATGCTCTAAATCAAGGTTCCAACTGCAGCGCTTTGCGATCTCAGAGCTGGCCTGCAGCGCCTGAGGCATATCGGCGAAAAGCTCCTGCATCTGCGCGGGGGACTTCAGATCATACTCGCTGTTGATTTTGCGCTCCGGCTGCGGCTCATCAACCGACTGATTGTTGCGGATGCACACGAGCATGTCCTGCAGGCGCGAATATTCCCGGGATACATAATGCACGTTGTTGGTGGCCACCACCCGCAGCCCGACACGACGGGCCAAATCGGCGAGCCGGTAGCGCAGCTTTTGCGCCGGCGGTGGCAGCAGGTGATTTTGCAACTCGATATAGAAATTCCCCGGCCCGAACAGGCCCTTGTAGTATTGGGCCACACGCTCGGCGTCCCGGCTATTGCCTGCCAGTATATGCTGCGCGATTTCCCCGCGCCGACATGCCGAAAGTGCAATCAGATGCGAACAATGCCGCGCAAGATTCTCCTGCGAAAGCACCGGGTTGTCCCGGTCAACGCGCGCGTGCTGTTCCGAAAAGGGCCGAGCCCGCTGCGCCGTGCCCAGATGCGCGGCGGTGACCAGCCGGCACAGGTTGCTGTAGCCCTCGTTGTTCTCGGCCAGCAGCACCAGATGCGCCGGATATTTCAGCCCGGTGTCAGAGGCTGGCTCCACGATCAGTTCAGCACCTATTATCGGCTTGAGGCCATGCTTTTTGGCTGCCTGGTAAAAACGCACGGCTCCGTAAAGCCCGTTGTGGTCGGTAAGCGCAAGGGCCTCCATATCCAGCTTGGCGGCAGCCTCGGCAAGCGCCTCCACCGGCGCCGCACCATCGAGCAGTGAAAAGTTCGAATGAACGTGTAAATGGATGAAACTCATGTCAGTCATGTACTGTGGCGACGCTCCAGTTGCCGGTGCTCTCCTCCTGGCACAAATCCAGCGTCACTCCACGGGTGGTGATAACGCGGAAGAAGCGGCGGTCGCCTTTGCCTTCCCACCACTTCCCGCGACGCCGCCAGTGTCCGCCGATCTGTCGAATTTCGTACAGCTTGCCGTGCCAGGTAAAGCGCCGGGGGAGGTCATATCCGGTAAAGAGCTCTGCTGCTGCGTTCGGTGAAGCTTGCGTGTTACGAGATGCAGCATCCGGAGTGGCGAGTGATTCGTGGCTGGCCTGAATTTCGCGGCTTTGCATCTTGATTTTGCCCCCTTGTTTGCACCAGCGCATGGGCTTTTGCGTGCGCCATTTTATCAAACATACGTTCGATTGTCAAGATAAAAAATAGTTAGCTTTCAGGCACAATTTACAAGGACAAACACGTACACAAGATGAAAACAACCGGTAATTACTCACCTTGTGGCCTGCAAAGGAAATGCAGAGGCGAGGATGCCCCGCCTTCGCTAAAGCTATGGCGCGCAAGCTTGTCATCCAGATTTCTTAGAGTGGCACGGCCCTTTTTGCTAGCCTTCCTGGACGACAGGCTTCCTAGCCTGTCGAGGCTTGGACAGCCAAGGATGGCTTTGGACAGGCGAGACGCCTCTCCTACCCACGGCTGAGGGCGCACGCCGTGCGCCCCTACAACAGCAACGGCATGGACAGGCAGGGATGCCTGTCCTCCAGGATAAATTTTTCGAGAAGTGTGGGCTGACGAGCGTTTCTGAATTACTCAAAGGAGAAAATTATCCATGTCGCGACGAGTGTTCTTCTACGACGATCAGGACCTGGCCGCAATGCACAATCTCAACCTGGTGTACGGCCCGGTGCACAAGTTGGGCCTGGCGGACATGGAGTACCGGGACTGCGATCAGGGCCGGCCCAATATCTTTTGTGGGAGTGTGGTGCCGCTGCCCGCCGGCGGCTACCGGCTGTACTACTCCTCCATAGCAGTGGACGGACCGAAGAATTTCCAGCTTGCTTTAGCTGAGTCGGCTGACGGCGTCACCTGGACTAAGCCGGACCTGGGGCAGATCCAGTATCAGGACGGCGAGACCAACTGGATTTTGCCTGAGGGCCTGACCGCCGAGCACAATCCCACCCAGCCGCAGGTGATGCTGCTGCCGGACGGCTCCTGGCGCATGTGGTTCTGGTGGCATGGTCACGAATTCGGCCGCTGCATATATGTGGCTGCTGAAAGTGATGACGGGATCAACTGGCGGTGCATTGACCTGGAGATGCCGCACATCATGCACCCGTCGGATCGCGAACTGGGGCAGAACGCGCTGGTGGTCGGCCTGACCGATGCAAGCGCTGAGGACAAGTTCGCCGACCAGCGCACCATGGATTTCATGGAGGCCAAGCGGCTGCGCAGTAATGATGCAAACTTCATGTATTACAACGAAGAGGACGGACTATTTGAGCTGTACCAGGTCTGGCTGATGCCGGTGGATGAGGACACCGGGCGCATGACCCCGCACGACAACGCGCCGTACGTGTTACGCACCATCGCACGCCGCGAGAGCCCCGACGGCATTATCTGGTCGGACCCGGAGATGCTGATCCTCGCCGATGAGCACGATCCGCTGCACCAGCAGTTCTATTACCTGGCCCTGCACCGCGAGGGCCCCTGGAATATCGGGCTACTCGGCAATTATCGCTGCTGGGAGCAGACGATGGACCTGGAGTTGTGCTTCAGCCGCGATACTCACCACTGGATTCGGCCCTTGCGCGGCGGTTGGATACCCCGAGGCGGTGTTGATGAAATAGACTACATGTCAGTCTATCCGACCAGCCACCTCATTGACAGGGGCGACACGTGGCTGGTGCTCTACAATGGCGGCAACATCAAGCACAACCGCAAGCTGCCCGAGGGCGTGGCGGAGCGCCGTCAGGAGATCATGGCAGCCGAGGCGCCGAAGGGCCGGTTCGCCGGACTGAAGCCGAGCGAGCGCGCGGTCGGCAGTCTCATTCTCAAGCGCTTCAACCAGAGCGCCGAATGCATCACGGTGGATGCCGACATAAAGGGCCGCCTGCAGGCCGAATTGCGCGATCCGTACGACCGCCCGCTGCCCGGATATGAACTCAATAGCTGTGTCCCGATCACTGGCGACTCAGCGTCCCATGTGCTGACCTGGGAGGGCGGCAGGACAACCGCAGACTACCGCTACGATGTGGTAGGCTTGAGAATCGAGATTGAGGACGGCACGGTCTATTCAGTAGAAACTTGAGGTGAAATTGGGGACTGTCACCCATTTCTCCAGATGCGTGCGAGTGGAACTTACAGAAATGGCAAGAAATGGGTGACTGTCCCCAATTTCCTATTCTTGCTGCCGTGCTGGCGGTTGCCACGAAAGCGCATCCACCGAATGCTTACCATGCCACTTGGCGTGGGCGTCACCGAACACAATATTGGCCCCGTCGTTGTGGCGGAAATCAAGCAAGTCACGCCCGCCGGAAGCATTCCATCCGCCGGTTGCGTCAAAGGCAGCCGGCGTTTCGGCCGGACTCCGCATCAGTCCCAACGACAGCATACTTAAGCTACCGTTGTACGCATACCCGTTGTCGCGGTCAGGTGCGCTGGGGCATCTGAAGACCTCTCTATTCTTGATGTACGGGTCCACTGCGTCACACCAGTTCTCCCGCATTAGCCAGACCTCGTCGTAGTCCATGGCATACATCATCATGCCCAGACCTATTTGCTTCGTGTTGGATAGGCACGAGGCCTGCATGGCCTTCTCGCGAGCGCTGCCGAAGACCGGGAACAAAATGGCCGCCAGTATCGGAATGAACAGAACCATAAAACCTGATATGCAGATTCCAGCAATCGCCAGCTCGCGGCCACGAAGCCGGCCCTCGCTCGAGCTAATCTGCGACATCGCCACAATGCCAAGCACCAGTCCCACCAGCCCCGTGACCGGCCCTAGCAGGCCCAGTATCAACGAGGCGATCGCCAATCCACTCATACGGGAGGGGTGCTCAACGGGCGGCTCTGCCTTTGGCGGCTCCGGAGGTTGTGGAGGTTGCAGAGGTTGTGGAGGCTGCGGAGGTTGTGGAGGTGGTAGAGGTGCTGGGAGCTGTGGCTCCGGGGTTGCTTCGGCCACGGCGGAAATATCCGAGCCACATTCCTTGCAGAATCTGGCGTCATCGGGATTCTCTGTACCACATTTTGGACATAGCATTATCACTGCCTCCTTTTGAAATTGGGGACAGTCACCCATTTCTTGCCATTTCTGTAAGCTCCACTCCTACTCCTTTGCAGAAATGGGTGACTGTCCCCAATTTACCTCAGTCTTCGGCGTAGAACCAATCTATGTCTATGCGGG